>JAFVHA010000088.1 GCA_017478035.1 Paludibacteraceae bacterium
ATGACCAACTGGCGTTGGGTCATGTGTGCGATGCTCTTCTTCGCCACCACGGTCAACTATATGGACCGCCAAGTGCTGTCGTTGACCTTCAAAGAGTTCATTCAACCTGAGTTCCACTGGACCGACTCCGACTACGGAACGATCACCGGTGTGTTCTCGATTGCTTACGCTATCTTTTGCCTCTTCGCCGGTAAGTTCATCGACTGGATGGGCACGAAGAAAGGTTACCTTTGGGCGATCGTCATCTGGTCGCTGGGTGCCGTGATGCACGCAGGTTGCGGTTTCGTGACCGAGCATATCGTAGGCGTAGCTGACAAGCAGGCTTTGTTGGAAGCGACCGGTGCGATAGTGAGCAGTATATCGATGGTGAGTGTGTGGCTTTTCCTCGCTTGCCGTCTGATTCTCGGACTTGGTGAGGCAGGTAACTTCCCCGCTGCCATCAAGGTGACCGCAGAGTATTTTCCGAAGAAAGACCGTGCCTTCGCGACGGCGCTCTTCAATGCAGGAGCCTCTGTAGGTGCATTAGCAGCACCGGCTACTATTCCTCTGCTCGCCAAGAGCCTTGGTTGGGAATGGGCGTTTATCATCATCGGTGCCCTCGGTTTCATCTGGGCAGGTATCTGGATCTTTGTATATGACAAACCGACCGAGTCCAAGCATGTGAACGAAGCCGAACTCGCTTACATCAATTCTGATGAAGCAGACGCTCCGAAAGCAGAAGCTAAGGAAGAGAAGCAAATGTCTTTCATCGAAGCTTTCAAACACAAACAGACATGGTCGTTTGCGTTCGGTAAGTTCATGACCGACGGCGTTTGGTGGTTCTTCTTATTCTGGGCCCCCGCATACTTCCAGGATCAGTTCGGCATCAAAGCTTCCGACCCGCAGGGTATCGCGCTTATCTTCACGCTTTATGCAATCGTGACCGTAGTATCGCTGTTCGGCGGCTATCTGCCTAAGATCTTCGTAGAGAAGAAAGGTATGGAGCCGTATGCCGGTCGTATGCGTGCGATGTTGATCTTCGCGTTCTTCCCCATCTTCGCGCTCTTCGCGCAACCACTCGGTGGTGTTTGGGGACCGTGGGCTGTTGCCATCATCATCGGTATCGTAGGTGCTGCTCACCAGTCCTGGTCGGCGAACATCTTCTCCACCACGGGTGACATGTTCCCGAAGTCCGCTGTTGCCACTATCACCGGTATCGGCGCGATGGCCGGAGGTGTAGGTTCGTTCCTAATCAACAAAGGTTCGGGTATGCTCTTCGATCATGCCGCAGAGTTAGGCGAGGCATTTAAGTTCGCCGGCTTCACAGGTAAACCAGCCGGATACATGATCATCTTCTGTATCTGCGCCGTAGCTTACCTCATCGGTTGGAGTGTGATGAAAGCATTGGTACCGAAACATCAACCGGTAGTGATAGACTAATATGAAACGCATTATCTTATGTATTGTGGCGGGCCTCGTGTCCGCCACAATAACATGGGCAGCAGACGGCCTCAATTATGATGGCAATACCCTGAACCTCAACAATGATTTCACACGTACCGAGTGCGGCACGATGGCAAAGAAAGTGATGCCGGAAACAAGCGGTTTTGCCTGTTCCCGCCAGACTTCCGGATACATCTGGGCGCACGGCGATGAGAATACCGGTTCCAACAAGAAGATCGTAGCCATCCAACCGAGCGGTACCTTAGCCATGACCGTCACTATCTCCGGTGACCCGGGACGAGATGACTGGGAAGATATCGCTACCGGTATCTATGGCGGCAAGAACTACGTGTTCATCGGCGCAATTGGCGATAATGACCTGCAGTTCAAAGACAGTTATTACATCTATTTTTTCGAAGAACCGGCAATCACCAGCGCTTCCAAAGAGGTCAGCGTGAAATATATCCGTTTCGGCTATCCGGACAACAAGGCGCACAACACCGAGACACTGATGTACGACAATGTGGAGCAGATATTCTATATTGTGGACAAAGTGAAAAGCGGCGTCTGCACGCTGTACAGCCTGCCC
The DNA here is from genome assembly GCA_017478035.1 of Paludibacteraceae bacterium. Classification (GTDB taxonomy): domain Bacteria; phylum Bacteroidota; class Bacteroidia; order Bacteroidales; family Paludibacteraceae; genus Colicola. The sequence goes on from JAFVHA010000088.1 coordinate 2,012, forward strand.
TTCAAAACCGATTACGGTACCTCCACCCAGACGCTCACCAAAGTGTGCGAACTGGGTAGCGGCTCCAAGTTCAATTACTGTACGGGCGGTGACATCAGTCCGGACGGCAAATGGATGCTCATCAAAAGCAAGCCCTACACTTTGATGTGGGAACGTCAAGGCAGTGAGAGTCTCAGCCAGACAGCCCAACGTCTTCCGGTGCAGATTGCTGCTTACCAGGAAGAGGCCCAAGGGGAGGCGATCGCGTGGCTCGATTCCACCACGTTCTACACCACCAGTGACCAGAAAAATGATGTACCTATCTACCAATACGTCCGTACCTTCGATAACGGAGGAGGTGGAGGGACCAATCCTCCCGAGCCGCCGACGGAGAGCAGTCCGGAACTGTATGAAGTCATCATGAACAACGGATACAATGCCTACCTGAGCGGAGACGAACTCCGCGCGTTCTACACCGCAGGCGAAGCGGAACCTGCTATCAAGAGTCTCAAGGCGAACGAAGGGACTACTTGGGAACGAGAGGGCAATACCGTTACTTTGACCGGCACGGACAAGACGACCAAAAGTTACACACTCGTCATCGAAGCCGTCCAACCGCGTGAATATACGCCGGACGAGATTGTTTTTGACGGAAGTGAAGGCAGTTGGGTCAAATGTGCGTACGGATGGGACAGTACCAAGAAATGGCGTTTCTCCAAGACCGACGACAACTACGAACGCGAGTTAGCCGGCAAAACCCACGTGGAGTTTTTCTTACCCGCCTGTGATACCGTGGTACTCAAATCGATGGACAGCAACGAGCGCGACATGCGGGCCTACGCCAACGGCGTGCAGATAGGAGACAAAGTCAAACTGCTCAAAGCCGGTACTACCCTCGTCGTAAAGCAGTCTGCTCCGTTCATGCTCACTGTCGCTTCGGCTCAGAGCAGCGGTGACGGTGGTGTCAAAGCGTTACGTATGGCTAGAAAAGCAGGTCCTTCGCAAAGTGTCCGCAACGTACATAGTAACCCTGTTCAAAGTACAAAGGTACTCCGCGACGGACAACTTCTCATCGAACGAAACGGTGTACTGTATGACATGCAGGGAAAACGCCTGTAATCAGAGGGACACATATAAAAAAACGGATCGCAAGTCCGTTTTTTTTTATTCCACTACCTCCGCATCATCAATATTGTCATTCGGACCGGCTTCCGGAACAATGAGGAGCATGATCAGATACAATATAACTCCCGGAAATCCGGTAGTGAAGATCGTCAGTGCCGCATAAATAACACGCACCAAAGTGGGGTCCGTGCCGAAATATTCGGCAATTCCTCCACAAATACCCGCCAACACTTTGTTGGTAGAACGAACTAATTTCTTCTTTGCCATAAAACTATTTACTATTTTACAATTTAACAATTTACCATTTTACAAGAATTGTACCAAACTCAACGCCGTCATCGCTTCCACCACCGGCACGGCACGCACCGCCACGCATGCATCGTGACGACCTTTGACTCCTGCTTTCGGTGTACTCGGCGTAGGTTTGAACACGCAGCGGAACACAATCTCCGTGCCGTCACTGATACCACCGGCAATACCTCCGCTGATGGCGTTGATCTCACTGCCCGGCTTAACAACCCCTTCAAATCCCGTGCCGTATTCAAAACCTTTGCAGGCATTGATACTCATCACAGCGAAAGCCAGATGAGCCTGCAGTTTGTCGAAAATCGGTTCTCCTGTTCCGACTGGCAGTCCTTTGATGCGGCATTCCACAATGCCGCCTATCGAATCTCCATCCTTCCGGTAAGCAGCAATCACTTCTGCGAACTTCGCCGGATTGGTCTCTGCACCCACTTGCACTAATTCTGCCTTTATCTCTATTTCCCTCTTCAACAACTCCTGCTTGGCGATACCGCCAGCCACTACTCTGCTTGCCGTCTCGCGCGCACTTGCTCTACCACCGCCTCGCCAGTCACGGATACCGTATTTCTGCTCGTACACTTTGTCCGCATGACCCACACGATACGTCGTTTTCAACCACTCGTAATCCTCCGGCCGCGCATCTTTATTCCGTATAATAAACGCTATCGGCGTGCCTAAAGTCACACCATCCATCACCCCGCTAAGCCATTCCACTTCGTCCGGTTCGTTCTTCGCACGCGGGGAAACACCCGTAACAAGCACCCCGTCATCCGTCACCCCTTTCCGCCGAAGAAGTTCCTCATGTATCATCGCCAAGTCGATATGCAAACCTGCCGGTACGCCGTCCAACACACCGCCTATCGCCAATCCGTGCGACTCTCCGAAAGAGGTAAAACTCCATTTGTCTCCAAACACATTCATGCTGCAAAAATACTGCTTTTTTCTGAATTGTGCAAGAAAAAAAACAAAAAACGTAAAATTATTTGCAGGTATGCAAATTTTGTTGTAAATTTGCACGCTTTTTTGAACATGATTATGAATATTATCAAGACACCGATTGAGGGATTATTGGTTATCGAGCCCGACGTATTCAGAGATGCGAGAGGTTATTTCGTAGAGACGTACAATGAGCAGCGATACCGCGAAGCAGGTATTGAGGCGCAGTTTGTGCAGGACAATCAGTCTTGCTCGAGTTACGGTGTGGTGCGCGGTTTGCATTTCCAGCGTCCCCCTTATACCCAAGCCAAACTGGTGAGTTGTACCGTCGGTCGTGTGTTGGACGTAGCGGTCGATCTGCGCAAAGGCAGTCCTACTTTCGGCCAGTGGTTCAGCGTCGAGTTGAGCGAAGAGAATAAACGGCAGTTCTTTGTGCCAAAGGGCTTTGCTCACGGTTTCTCCGTACTGAGCGAGACGGCTGTCTTTACCTATAAATGTGACAATCTGTACCATCCGGAGGCCGACGGAGGTATCTTGCTGAACGATCCGGATCTGGCGATAGACTGGCAGATTCCTGAGGAGGCACGTATCATCAGCGACAAAGATACCAAACATCCTTTATTGAAAGACTTAGACAATCCATTCTGATATGAATATTCTTATTACAGGATCCAACGGACAATTGGGAAATACGATGCGGGTGTTGAGTAAGGAACATCCAAAGCATCACTATTTCCTTACGGACGTGGTGGAAGCGGACGGGGTTAGCGTGTTGGATATTACCGACAAGCAAGCCGTGTCGGTGTTTGTGGAGGCAAATGCGATTGACCTCATCGTCAACTGTGCGGCTTATACGAATGTCGATAAAGCCGAAGAGGATGAGGCAACGGCCATGAAGATCAACGCGGAAGCACTCCAAGTGTTAGGCAGTCAGGGTGTCAAGGTGCTGCATATATCCACCGACTATGTCTTCTCCGGTGACGAGCATGTACCTTGCCGCGAGACAGATCCTGTAGGTCCCCGCACGGCATACGGACGCACCAAATACGAGGGTGAGAAACGACTATTGGCTGTTTGTCCCGAGGCGGTCATATTGCGGACGGCATGGCTGTATTCGGAGTATGGGAACAACTTCGTGAAGACGATGATCAAGTTAGGCAAAGAGCGCAAGGAGTTAGGCGTAGTGTTTGACCAAATAGGCACACCCACCTATGCTACCGACTTGGCAAAAGCCATCTATACCGTGATTGAGACGCCCGTATGGCATCCCGGTATCTATCATTTTACGAACGAAGGTGTATGCAGTTGGTTCGATTTTACGCTTGCCATACATGACCTGGCGGGCATCACCGATTGCCGGGTTCGGCCGATTTTATCGGAAGAATATGCCTACAAGACTCCGCGTCCGCACTACAGCGTATTGGACAAATCGAAGTTCAAAAAGACATTTAACGTACAAATACCTCATTGGTTAGACGGGCTGAAACGATGCATGAAATCCTTACATTCCTGACCGAACTGTCGGTGAATAATAACCGCGAGTGGTTCGCCGAACATAAGGAGTGGTACCAATCGTGCTACGCGCGCTTCGTGGAGTTCTCCGCGGAGTATATCAAGCGTCTGTCGGAACTCGACCCCTCTTTGGCGGTGCTGCAACCGAAAGACTGCATATGGCGCATCTACCGCGACGTTCGTTTCAGTCATGACAAACGACCGTATAAAGAGTGGTTCGGTTGTTTCCCTGCTTCCGGAGTTCCGGGACAACCCCGCACATGGGGCAAGCACTCGATGCGCGGCGGTTATTATGTGCATATACAACCGGGCGAGTGTATGTTCGCCGGCGGTATTTGGGATCCGGGCAAAGAGTTGCTGAAAGCCCTGCGTACAGAGATTGAGGCCAACTACGAGGAGGTGGAGACTATCATGGAGGCACCGACTTGGAAGAAGTATTTCGGGCAGGATTTTGATACCTTGTGGGGAGGGCTGAAAAAAGTGCCGGCGGGTTTTGATCCGGACTTCAAACATGCGGAGTGGTTGAAGCATAAGGCCTATACGTTTAGCACGATGTTGACCGATGAACAGGTGAGCGCACCGGACTTCATCGACACTATCATAGATATCGCCAAAGCCGGCAAACCGATGAATGATTTCCTGAATTACACCTTCGAGGAATACGGAGAGTTTCCGAGTAGGTGCTAATAATGGTCTCTTAGTTCAATGGATAGAACAGGGCTCTCCTAAAGCTCAGATTTGGGTTCGATTCCCAAAGGGACTACCAAGATAGTTAACAGATCATGAAAAACAAGTGGATTATCTTATTGGCACTGATGGTTCAGATGCCTTTATTCGCTCAAAACGACACGATTATCCGTCATTACAACGACACGGTTTACCGGTCGGTAACGGACACCGTGGAAGTTATTCAATCCGTTCCGGACAGTGTTGCCAAGCAGCGTGAGGTAATTATTCCGACCGATTCCACCGACCGCCGCGGGCATTATATCGAGGCACATGTCGGTCTTGGATACGGTAGTCTGGGGTATGGTTTACAAGGTGACGAGAACCATGTGAATGGTTCGTTCAGCGCGTTGCTACAGTTGCAATACGCCTATTTCTTCCATCCCAACTGGGGTGTCGGAGCCGGTCTTTGGTTCACCAATTACACCTCGTTTGCGCATATTGGCGGCACGTACCAGTGGTTAGGCCAGACGGATACCGATTATGAGACGAACTATGACCATACTTCGCAAGTGAACGTATGGCGGGAACGGGAGACTATTCATAATTTGGGCATTCCTATCTCGCTTCAGTTCCAGATGCGCAAAGACGACTGGAAAGCCGGTATCTTTGCTGCTATCGGTGTAGCGCCCTCTTTCTCGGTATCGAAGAAATACAAAGTGATGGAGGGTAAGATCGAGCATTCGGGTTTTTACCCCAAATGGAACCTGACGCTGACGGACATGCATGAGTTTGGAGAGAAAGACTATAAGGATGCTCCTAATGCAAAAGGCACGCTGAGTGTCCGTCCGCAGGTAGCTTTCTTCGCTGATTTGGGAACGCTTATTCCGTTAACCAAACAGATAGACCTGCTGCTGGGAGGTTATTTCAATATCTCTATGAACAACGCCAACAGTTCGGAAAAACAAGACCTGGGTTGGCGCGACGATACCTTCACATTTATGAACGAATACAAAGGTGCCTATGCCACCACCAATGCGAGTGCTTCGCACCCCTGGGAGGTCGGTCTCAAAATAGGTGTTCACTGGCATTATATCAAACCGGACAAGCATGAGATGGAAGACTATTTCGAGCATTTCACGCGTGAGGTACGCGATACCAATTATGTACACCGCACCGATACAATTCTCATTGCCCGCACAGACACTGCAATTGTTCCGGTGGAAACGGCGGAAGTAGAGGAGGATACGGTTGTTCCGGTTCATATTCAGCAAGTAGCGGAAGAAGTAGAGAAATTCAATAAGATTTACTTTGCTTTCGACAAATATGAGTTGACCAACAAGGCCAAGTTCTACCTCAATTCGATTGTAGAAGCCTTGAATCGTGTTCCCGATGCGAAAATCATGATTGACGGCCACGCCTCTTCGGAAGGTCAGGACCTGTATAACGACATTCTGTCCGAGAACCGTGCACGTGCCGTACGCAACTATCTGGCGAGACGCGGTGTTGACAGGAACCGTATTGTCACCGCAGGACACGGATCAAGAATCCCGAATGAAGACCACGAACGCGAAGAGATGAGTCGCGACCGCCGTGTAGAAATCAAAGTGGTGTATAACAACGATGTAGTGATCGAACAATAAGGAGGGCAACGATATGAAAAACGCAAAATATATAGTATTAGGCCTTTTGATGAGTATGTCGCTGAGCCTCAGCGCACGTATGTACACCGTAGGCGAGAAGATTTACGTCAATGTGAACCAAAGTGATAAGGTGGGTGATTGGTCGCAAGCCGACGCCAAACTGTTTATTGTACTGTATCAATCGACAGATAAGAGCAATTCGAAAAAATGGATTCATCTGACGGCCACCGGTTCGGGCAGTAAGATATTCGAGGGAACGTTGCCTTCAGATATTCGTCCGTGGTATGACGAAGCCTATATGGTACGTGAAGACCCCAACACCTTGAACATATGGAATCAATCCTGTGAGTTCTATATTCCGGACAACTATAATCCGGAGACCGGTAAAGGCTCGCATATCAATTGTCTGGACGAGTTCTACGCAAAGAATGACGACTGCGGTTCGGTGCAATCCTATTCATGGAAAGGATATGCGCCTGCCGCCAATAATATCCCTTCCGTATCGTCCTTGGTCGGCAGCGGTGTCAAACAGGAAGACGTTCATATCTGTCCGAGTGCGTTAGGCGGTCCTTTTTCGCTTCGCGCCAAGTTGAATGCCGCCAAAACCCAATACGACTACACGATTGTAGAGGGGCACGCATGGTATGTATCCACGAACGGCGGTAACTCGTGGGCGGAAGTGGAAACCGGACGGACGGGTACTATCGTCACCGGAATAGATGATAAGATAGACCTCAATGATTTCCAGTTACCTTCTTCGCTGCCGGGTGGGCAGATTTATTACTATCTGCATTCGAATATTCTTTCAGGCCGGAGATTGCTTCATATTACGGCAGACGCTCCCAAATGCGATTTGGATTGCGAGATAACGACTTTCGAGACCGCTATTTCGGCTGTGAATGCGGATGACAACACCTATACGCTGGACGGTATGGTCGCTTTCGGAAAGGCGAACGGAAGTCTGATTATCTCCTGCGACGGAAAAGACACCACCATCGTGTCCCCGAAGAGTCCGCAGGTGTTCTCCCTGCATGGTGTTCCGGCGGCTACCGAAGACGGCAAGAAAACCACTGCCACGGCTTATTTCCAAGGAGACCAGACCAATTGCTCCATGACGATTACCATCGATGTGCCGAATGCGAAAGAGGCCGTCAAAGCGGTGGATGTGGACTCGCTGACCGGAAAAAGTATTGTGCTGACACCTGCTGACTACGATCCGGCCAATACCTATGTTTGGCTCGTCAACGGCGATACGGTCAAAGGTGCCACGCAGGTACTTACCATTGATCCGTTCAGCAATGATTCCACCGTGACTTATACCTACAAGGAGTATTATCCGGCTGCCGGTAGCATGGATGACCTGATGGAGAACGGCAGTTACGAGGACGAGACTTGGAATTACGGTAACTACAAGCAGCAAAGTACGATCAGCGATTATAATTTTTGGGGTATATTCCATAACGAATCATCGCAGGCGAATTTCTATGACACCTGTTCGTTGGCGGATAATGAGAAGAGTAACGGTGTGGCTATTGTTCGCAATGCGTACAATTTCTATCCCTCTTATGCGAAAGTAACAGCGCGTGCGGGAGCCGGTACAAACTTCGCGCTTATTGATGCGGCGTCTGACGGAATAGCGGACAAGCGTGCATGGTACGCCTCCACCGCCGGGCACCCGAACCTCAAACTGCAAGCAGGTACGACCTATGTGCTCTCTTTCTGGGCGGCTAACATCAATAACTATGGTGAAATGGACAACGCCGCGCAGTTCCAGTTCCGTATCTCATATAACGGAAAGACATGGAAATCCAAAGTGCTTGATTTGAATTCGACGGAATTCCGCAATAATATCTGGCATCAATGTTCCCAGACGTTCAAAGCGGACCAGGACTGCAATAATGTGACTATTTCCGTGGTAAATCTCAATACGAACACGCTTAACACGGGTAATGATTTTGCGCTGGATGATATTCAGTTCCATCCCATCAGCAGCGTATCGAAAGTGGTGAAAACCCAGCAGCAGTTTGTAGTGACGGCGCATGAGCCGAAGGTTGATGCGTTCACGGCGACCGTTGTACCGCTTGATTGCGATGCAGTGCCGAACTATACGGTCAAGATGCATGTCGAGTACCAGAACCCGAAAGGCCAACTGGTGATCAAAGACATGACGACCAATACGGACTATCCTTATACCGTGCCCGCCGTCGCGTTTGACACCAAAGCGACTCTGGACAAGGACATCGTCATCAACGGTCTGACACCTGTGACGCACACCTGGGAGGCTTATTTCGATGAGTGGACCACGGCCAAGATAACCGGCGTGACGACTGACTCACCGGTGGTACCGACGATCGACACCGCGAAGATCGCGTTCAGCGAACCGGGTTGTACGGATGTCACAACAACGCTCTCGTTCGATCTCGACTACACCTACCAGCAAGATACGTTCACTTATTGGGTGGACGCGCTGCCAAAGAAGGGCATGACGTACTCCAAGAAAGACGAGACGAAGCAGACGCTGAAGAACCTGCAGTTCAGCGGCATCCCTGCAGACGGCAAGAATAACCACGTGCTGCATATCTCGTTTGCCGGTCCCAACAGCTGTATCAAGGATTACGACCTTCCTGCCGTACCGTTCTCGCCGGTGATTGACACTGTGACGATAACCGGTACTCCCACCACCGTTCCTTGCGGCACCACGGCGTATGATGTAAACATCGCCGTCACACCGCATTATGCGACGACGAGCAAAAACATCATCCTGACGTACGATTCGGCAGGTGTCACAAAGACCACAGCACCGATTGCCATCACCGCGTTCCCTTATACGTTGACGCTCTATAACCTGAAGTCCGGTAGCAGCAACACTGTATATGCCGCCTTTAGCGACACACCTGATTGTACAAAAGACGGCACCTACACCCTACCCAAGATGACGAGTTGTATTCGCGATTCTGTCACGAGATGCGAGAGTGAGTTGCCATATTACTGGCCAAACGACAACTATAAACCCTATAGCGGTGTCGTAGGCGAGAACAAATACGGCGTAGGAACCGACTCGCTCTTCCTCTTTGTCATCGCCACACCGCAGATCACCACCGGCACGATGGGCGTCACTTGTGACAACGAGAGCTCGATCCGTATCCCGTTCAGCATCACGAACGGGGCACCGGACTCTATCGACATCGTGATCGGCAGCAATCACTACGTCGGTACTATCAGCGGTACGGATATCGTCTTCACACGCGCCACAGAGTTAGTGGCAGGTGATTATTCGGCTACTGTCACGGTGGGCACCAAAGGCACCGCTTGTACCTCGCAGAGCACCGTCAATTTCTCTATCGCTTTAGGTGGTGCGATGTACAGCAAATGGACCGACGTGCTGTTTGTAAGCAATGCAGATAACAAGTTCATTGCCTATCAATGGTACGAGAACGGCGTAGCGATGAGCGGCGAGACCATGCAACGTCTGTACAAGCCGGAAGGCTTACCTGGAACATACTACTGCCGCCTCACCACGACGGACGGCAAGACGATTACCACCTGCGAGCAGTCGTTCGATAAGGTGCAGCCGAGTCGCTCAGCCGGACAAGCACCTACGCAGGTAATACGCAAGTATCGTATCAGTCCGCATGTGTATATCGTCCAGACCGAAACGGACGGAATTATAGAAACCAGAAAGATACTGACCCCTTATGAGTAACACCAAACCCATCTTACCGGCTTTGGCCGTTGATGCGGCATGCAGCGGAAACCCCGGTGTGATGGAGTTTCGCGGCGTGATAGCGGATACCGGTACCGAAGTGTTCCGACGCGGACCGTTTCAGCAAGGAACGAATAATATCGGAGAGTTCCTGGCACTCGTGCTCGGCTTGGCGTATATCAAGAAGTATAACTTGCCCTGGGTAATTTATACCGATAGCGTCACCGCGCTCGCTTGGGTACGGGAGAAACGATGCAAGACCAAGATCGAATGGAATGCCTCCAATCAGGACCTGTTCCACATGATCCGAAAAGCGGAAATGTGGTTGCATGACAACACCTGGACCACGCCCATCTATAAATGGGACACGAAGGCGTGGGGAGAGATACCGGCCGATTTTGGACGCAA
>JAFVHA010000042.1 GCA_017478035.1 Paludibacteraceae bacterium
ACAACTTGTACCGATGAGAGTTATGCCTTTTTGCGCTGAAAAATGATTGTTGCTGCGACGGAAAACCCCAGTAAGGCGGGATAGAAGAGCCAGGGGACGATGGACATCGCGGAGATGCCGGCCAGCCCGGAAGCCATGAGTAGTTGCGCGCCGTACGGCAAGATGCCTTGCACGCAACAGCTGGTCGTATCCAACAGCGACGCGGAACGCCGCGGGTCAATATCATACTGCTCGGCTATCCGCTTGGCAATATCTCCTACGGAGAGGATGGCAATCGTGTTATTCGCCGTACATATATTCGCGAAAGCCACCAAGCCGCAGATACTCCACTCCGCCCCGGCACGTTTCGATACCCGGCGCGTGATGCTATCGATCACAAAATCGAGTCCTCCGTTATGATTGACAATCGCAAAGATACCACCCGCTAACATCGATATGAGAATCAACTCGGACATACCCATCACGCCGTTCAACGTACTTGTGATCCAGCCCATGAAATCATAACTGCCGTCCACCATGCCCGTCACGCAAGTCAGCAAACAACCTAAGGTCAAGACTACCAGCACGTTCACGCCGCAGGCAGCCATGATCAGCACAACCAGATAAGGCAGGACCTTGGTAAAAGTGGAGAGTTGAAAGTTGAACGTTGAAGGGGACACTTCGCTGGCATCTGCGCCGAGGAACACATATAGCACCGAAACTATAACCGCGGCAGGAATGACCATCTTGATATTAAACCGAAACTTATCGGATAGCTGACAGCCTTGTGTCTGCGTCGAGACAATCGTCGTATCGCTGATAAAACTGAGGTTATCTCCGAAGAACGCGCCGCCTACCACTGCCGCGGCCACCAACGGCAACGCCAGTGCCGTCTTATCCGCCAGCCCTGCGGCTATCGGCATCAATGCCACGATCGTTCCTACGGAAGTGCCCATACATAGCGAGGTCAGGCAGGCGGCTAAGAACAAACCCGTAAGGGCGAACTTCGCCGGCAGGAAACGCAGCGTCAGATCGACCATCGCACTCGCCGCTCCCATCTCTTTTGCCGAAGCCGCAAAAGCACCAGCTAACATAAAGATCCATACCATCAGCAGCAGGTTCGGCGAGCCTGCACCGCGTGAGAAAACAACAATACGCTCTTTGAGCGAAATGCCGCGCGTATGGACGATGCCGACCATGGAAGCCAGCACAAAAATGAGCAACAACGGCGCATTGCTCACTCCTCCGTAGTAAATAGAAAAAACAATCAGTAGCACGATCATCGCTACTATCGGCGCTAACGCAATCAGTCCTTTTCGCATCACTAATACCTCTTGAATTCAAAAACGGCCGCAAAAATACGCATTTTTTTGCGAATACACAAATTTTTGTGACACTTTTTGTATTTTTCTTGCTTTTTACTTGCATATGTCCAAAAAAAGCAGTACTTTTGTCGCCAAATTATATTTTTACTTACGAACGCAACTAATCAACCAAAAAAGATATGAAAAAACTATTTACTATTTTATGCGCAGGAATGCTGTTCTTGAGTTCCGCAGAGGCGAAGATTGTGATGACGGAGAGTTTTGACCGTGAGATCGGCACGCTGAACATAGGTATGAACACCTCGATGGGAAGCAACACCAGCGACTGGTGGAGTTACAGCGGAAGCAACAATTATATCAAAGTGGACGGAGGTTCGCTGTCTTTTGCCGGTTATAAGAGTTCAGGTGTCGGCAACAAGGCGCATATATGGTCTTCGGGTGCGGATGACTTCCGCAAGTTCGAGGGAGTAAGCAGCGGCAAAGTCCATTTGGCAGCAATCATCAATGTGGAAGAATTGCGTCAGGGCACGAGTGGTGACTATTTCCTGTCCCTCGGTAACGGAGGAATAGGCGGAACGGATATCTTCGCGCGCCTTTCCACCAAATCGGTGAGCGACGGAAGCAGTTATTACGGCTTCCGTTTAGGCCTCAACAAATGCAATGAGAGCACCACTTTCATGCGTTTCACCGATGAGGTTTATTCACCCAAGACGAACTATCTGGTGGTGGTTGAATATGAGTTTGTGAGCGGAGAAAAGAACGACGAGGTGCGTCTGTACGTCAACCCGACGAAAGACACGAAGAAAGCCACTTTGGTTTGCGTACAAGACACGACGAACACCGCCGGAACGAGTTCTGTAGGTGCTAACACCAAAGCCGATGCCGCACAATTAGGCGCCGTTTATCTGCGTCAGGGAACGAACACTCCGAGACAGGTGTTTGTGGACGAGATCAAAGTAGCTACGAGTTGGAATGACCTGTTTGAAGACGGCGGAGACACACCTCCCGAACCGACGCCGGCTATCTATGTGGAGAGCACTGTCGATTTCGGTTCTGTGACCGTCGACGAGCCGGTAGAGAAAACGATTAACGTCAAAGGCAGTGACCTGAAGGGCGATATCAGCATCCTTTCCAACAGTGCACTCCTCGTGCCTGCCGTCCATTCGATAAGCAAGGCGGAAGCCGAAGCCGGCTTTGACCTGAAACTGACACTGACAGCAACAGAAGCAGGCGCCGGTCTGGTCAGCCTTTTCTTTACTTCGGAAGATGCAGAGGTGCAGACAACGAGCGTATTCTGGAACGCCGCATCCAAGCCGGGCGAAGAAGGGACGAACCTCATTCTCAATCATAGTTTCGAGGAATACTCATGCAATGCCATGTTCGGTTGTTCGTTTGACGACTGGAGTGGTCAGGGCAACGGCGCGTCCGCTTCGACTGACAAGTTAGACGGCGAGGTATCGCTCTTGTGCAATCCCACCTTGGCAACCACATTGGACCAAGGCGTTCATCTGACCGATGCCGACTATGCGCCCGGGTCGAGATTCCAATTGACGCTGAACTACAAAGTGATCTCCATGCCGGAAGGCGGCAAACTCTCTCTTGACTGTTTCTGGGAAGCCGCAGCAGGCGGTGATTCGGAAGCAACGGAGGCGCACGATTCGGATATCCTGCGCGTGGACCTGGAGAGCGGTTCGTCATGGATGCAGAAAGTGGTGGTAACCTCCAAACCTGCCAAGTCCGCTTACTTCCGCGTACGTGTGAAGATACCGAAGAGCGCGAAAGTGCTGTTTGATAATTTCTCGCTCTATCTCACGCCTTCGACCGATCCGTTTATTGACGTCACGCCGGAGACCTTAAACAGCATATCCGCCATCTTGGGAGAGACCGCTGATTTCCAGACTATCCATATCCGTCAAGGCAACTTAGAGGGGCCGACGAGTTTCGAGTTATCGTACACCGATGCGGACCAGTTCCTGTTGTCGCAGACAAGTCTGGCGGCAGACCAGAGCGAATGCGACCTCGTCATCACGTACAAACCTACAAAGGCGGGCGCGCACGTAGCGTACCTTAATATAGATAATCTGAATCACACGACGCTTCACCGGAGTATCAAGTTAGAGGGCACTTGTACCGACCCGGGTGCACAACCCGAGGTGACCGTCACGCCGAGTGTGGTGCCTGCTTTTGAGGCGGTAGCAGGACAGGAGCAGAAACAGACGATCCGCGTGAAGAGCGTCAACTGCACCGATTATCTCTACTTGCGCGTAGATCATATCACCGGCGCCGCCTTCACGGTCGGCAGTTCGATGCTGGCCAAGAACAGCGAGCAGGAGGTGGAGATCAGCTTCAAGCCTGTAGAGGCCGTTTCCTACCAATCAACGCTGACTATCTACTCCGGCAACGGTGAGTTTGACAATATCGTCCTGACGCTGAACGGAACCGGCAAACCGGCAACGCCGGAGACCGTCGATTGGCAAGCGGACTTCAACTGGGACATCAGCAATCCGATGACCCTGATGATCGAGCCGTTTGATAATATCGAGCATAACAAGACGCTGCTCAAAGACCGCTGGCAGAACGTAGCGGATCCTGCAACACGTCCCTGGTGGGGCTTTGACGAAGCGAAGACCACGCCGGCACGAGGCACAGAAACGTATGCCAAAGCGACCGCTTATCAGTCCGGCAAGGATCAAACCGGCATATGGGATATGTGGCTCGTCACGCCGCCGCTCGATTACAAGAACGCGGCAAGCAAGCTCTTCACCTTCAAGGTCATGGGCGAATATCTGCCCAAGGAAGGTATTGAAGCGGCATTGGAGGTTTATTATATCGACCCATCCAACCCGGCACAAGTCCTCAAACAAGACCTGACCGCTGCTTTCGACATCCCGACGACGAGCGACGAGAACCTTGTTTGGCGTACGTTCTATATGGATCTCACTCCGTATGCCGAGACGATGGCCGATGTCTTCTGCATGGCATTCCGCTATGTAGGCCCGAACGGCAATTCCGGCGCTGTGACCTATTATATCGATGATGTCAGTTGGGGCCGGACCGACCTGCCAATGATCAGCGTCGATATAGCGAGCATTGCCGAAGAAGCCGAGTTGAGCAAAGAGAAAGTGCTGGGCACTGTCAACGTGACCGGCAAGAACCTCACGCAGCCGATTAACGTATCCGTCAAAGGTGCTAACTACAACGTCTTCAGCATATCCGGCGAGACCCTGCCGGCAGAAGGCGGCGCGCTGACCATCCTCTTCCAAAGCGACCAGGAAGGCGTACACGAAGCCTATATAGAGCTCTCGTCCTCCGAAGCGGTGCCTGTCTATATCCCGATGTCGGTTCTCTGCAAGAGCAAGACGGAAGGAATAAAGAATGTACAAAGGGACAAGGTACAAGGTACAAAAATCCTTCGCGACGGAAAGCTCTATCTGCTGTACTATGGAAAGATGTACGATGTACAGGGAAGATTGGTGGATTAAACAATCTATGTCGGATTTTTCGGTAAGAAAAAGACGTTTGTAAAATTTTCTTGCCAAAAAGAATTTTTTGGACCTTTTTTTCGGCAAAATTTTGCATATCTCCCAAAAAACGACTACTTTTGCACAAAATTTGTAGTATCTTCGATAGTACAGTTAGCAGATTACATAGAAAAATAAATAATTAAAAATATGAAAAAAGGTATTAGTTTTTTAATGCCATTTTTGGCATTTTTATTGTGTTTGCTCAACACAAGTAAGGCGTGGGGGCAGATGGTTTACAACAGCGTCGTTTCAAATGTGAGTGTTGCACAATCAAATGAAATTACGAAAAATGTATTTACGCTAACTATCAAGCAAGATGGTATTAGGAATGGCAGTCAGTACGCTAATGCTACTGTTACTTTAATTCTGGAATCCAATGATCGTACCCTCGAAGGTACATATTCAACTGCAAACGCAGATGGAAATAACAAAATAAATGCCTCTTCAGTTTTTGATTGGAGTACGTACCACCGCACACTTCGCCCGAACTCTGCTGTGACATCTACTTTCGTCATCAAAAAACTATCGGAAGGGCAGTATGCAATTGATGATGAAGGAGGAACACTTTGTTTTACCAACGGTTCTTCCAATTATCATTATAAATATTGCTATGCGTACACTGGGGGAGCAAGTAATGCAAATACTGCATCGGACTTCAATTTCACTTTCACACCCAAATATGCGACTGCACCAACAGGTGTGACTGCAAGTGCCGTTACGGGCAGTACGGCTACCATTAGTTGGACGAGTAGTGAGAGTGCATGGCAGTATGTATGCCTTCCTTCTTCGACCTCCCTTACAGAGGCTCGCTGGACCAGCAATAAAGTTTCTACCAATTCCAAATCGGTTAATCTTACAGGTCTTACTCCTGCAACGGATTATACATTCTATGTTATTTCAGATCGTGGTGCGGGCGGTACAAGTGTGATTGCTTCTACGGAGTTTACAACCGATTGCGCACCTATTTCCACTATCCCATGGAACGAAGGCTTTGAAAGTGCCACCAGCGGGCAAACTCCAACATGTTGGAAACAACTATTACTGTCCACTGGAGGTTGGTTTAGAGCCATATCTGGCTCCTCGTACAGACATACCGGTTCCAAAGCAGCACGTATATATGGAGGCTCGTCCAACAGTGGAGTTATTGCAGTATTCCCTGAGTGTGAAGATGACATCAACGATTTAGCTGTATCTTTCTATTATAAAGCTACAGTGGACTATATAATACCTGGAGAATGGGAAAGTTATTATGGAAAACCCCAATTTGGTTATGTTACCGTCCCAGACGATCCTTCTACATTTAAAGCAGTAGGTGATCCGCTCGCTCAATCTGCAACTTATATATTAGCAGAGAATCTCACTGTATCAGGTGCTCCAAGCGGATCACGTTTCGCTATTCGTTATTCCGGAGGAACAGAAATTGAATACATGTACATTGATGATATCACCATTACGGAGAAACCTGCTTGCAACAAGCCGACGGGGGTAGCAGTGACAGCAGATTCGGAAACGGCTGAAGGCGCAACAATCACATGGAATGCTAACGGTTCAAGTGCATGGGAAGTGCAAGTATCGGAAGGCGATGCGGCAAGTTGGGGCGAGTTAATAAATGTAACAAGTACATCCAAGACGTTCACAGGCTTGAAAGCTAATACATTATACTATGTTCATGTTCGCGGTAATTGCGGTGCGGGGAACAAGAGTGATTGGAGCAATGCCGTTTCCTTCACTACCCTTTGCGGAACGGTAAGCGTAAGTGCTGCTTCAGCCTGGAACGTCGATTTCCAAGGCTTGGGCGATCATGTCATCCCCGAATGTTGGGACAACTCTGCTTCGACGACGACCTCTTCTTGGGGCACCGGATATATATGGGGCACCTACAGCCGTTTCAGCAACACCATGTTAGCTATGGACAACTCCGTATGCAACGGCGGTACCGCCCTTATCAATACGCCGTCTATCTCTATTCCTGATGACGGCAGAGACTATGAGTTGACCTTCGACTATGCCAACATGGCTATCGCCGGCAATAATCTGATTGTAAAGATTTCTGCGAACGGCGGTGCATTTGCCGATAAGGGCACTTATTACCCCTCCGGCAATGTATCTTCTTATCCGGGCGACTTCACTGCCGCTACTATCAGTCTTGCTGACTACAGCGGTCAGACAATCAAGATACAATTCTTTGCGAATCCGACGAGCGGCACTTCTTCCGAAGGCGCGATGTTCGTGGATAACGTGAGTGTTCATAAGGTATCGAGTTGCGCTGTCCCGACATCTTTGTCAGCAGGCAACCTGAATACCAACAGCGCGCGTATCAGTTGGACGGCCGGAGGTTCTGAGAGTGCTTGGCGTCTGCAATACCGTGCAGCGGATGGAGACTGGAGCGCAGAGCAGGCAGTCAGCGGAAGTGCGCAACGCGACTTGACAGGTCTGAGTGCCAACACCGAGTATTTCGTACGCGTCAAGGCTTATTGCGATGCGGAAGACCAGAGCAACTGGAGCGACGTACTGTCCTTTACGACCCTTTGCGCTGCGGCGGCAATGCCGTTCAGCGAGGAGTTCAGCAGTGCATCAGAACTGCCTTCCTGCTGGGAAGCAACTCCTGCTTCGGGTACTTATCGCTGGTCTGCCTACGAAAAGAGCGGCGCTTATTCCGTACAACTGCGTACGGGTTCGAGCGGCGAGGCTACCTTGCGTATGCCGGCAATTACGCTGAGCGAGGACGCTATCCTGCGCTTCGAATGGAAAAACGTGAACGGCTCGAGTGTCAACCTGTATATCTCCACCGATGGAGGTTCGACGAAGACGCTGCTGCCGAACGACCTCTCCGGCGTTCATGCCGACTGGACAACCAAGATCTTCGACCTCTCCGCTTACACCGGCGAGACCGCGCTGATTTATTTCGTAGCTAACTTCACAACCGTTAACCAATATGCTTATTTGGACGATGTAGAGGTATTGGCTCGCCCGTGCGAGATGATTTTGAATATCTTGGCTACACCGGTAACCGGTGGGGCTACCATCTCATGGAACGGTAACGTGAAAAAGATCCGTTATAAGAAAGGTTCGGATGCTTGGAGTTATGTTACGATTGCATCTGCCAACTATGCCGGTCCGCATACATTGACCGGTCTGACGCCTGCTACTTCGTATCAGTTCTGCCTGCTGCCGGCATGTTCGGCGGAAGAAGAGGGCAACTGGACATCGCCGGTATTCTTTACCAGCAAAGCAACCGAGAGCGTTCCTTACTTCAATGATTTCGAGGCTGAGACAGCAGGCGAAGTTCCGTTCAACTGGAGCCGTGTTTCCTCCACTGAATATCCGCAGGTAAGTTATGACAGTTATGCTTATCATGAGAGTTTCGGCGAAAAAGGCAACAGCATCAAGTTCTTCGGTGTAAACGACCAAATCATCGTACTGCCTGAGTTCGATACGGACCTCGACGAGTTGTACATCTCGCTCCATTACCGCAACCGTGACTGCACGATGCAGGTGGGTTATGTAGCGGATGACGGTGTAACCTTCACCGCTCTCGAGACTTTGCCTACTCAATCCGGCTACGGAGAATTCCCCTATGAGGTGGTTTTGAAAGGCATCAGTAGCGCTGCTGCTAACTTGGCTATCAAATATTCAAATGCTAGCGCATCAGCGCAGGCATGGGTGGACAACGTGAGAGTGGATATTGCTACCTGTGCCCAGCCGACATCTGTGGCAGTCAGCTCTATCACCGCAAATTCCGCACACATCAGTTGGACTGTTTCCAACCTCGGTACCGAGACGCGCTACCAGTATATATGCCGTCTGTATGATGATGCAGATCCGAACTGGGCGAGTGCTACGCTCTTAGGTGAAAATGTTCGCGAAGTGAACTTAAGCGGACTAACCGCCAACAGAGATTATGAGTTCTACCTCCGTTCGTACTGCAGTGTCTCGGATCAGAGTACACCGGTAAGAGTAGAGTTCAAGACGCTGATGAAGGATGAGTTCTTTGCTGATGTAGCATCGGCTACGAATAACGAGATCCGTTTGGCAGCCATTGAAGGTCAGACGGTCAATGTGATCATCGAGCGTCCTCTGTTACGTAACGGCGACTACTGCACCCTCTGTCTGCCGTTTGACCTGAGTGCATCTCAAATAGCCAATCCGGAATGTCCGCTGCACGGCTTCGTCATCAAAGAGTTCGAACACTCGGAGGACAAAACGGATGAAGTGGATCTATACCTCAGACAGGTTACCTCTATTGAAGCCGGTAAGCCCTACTTCGTTCGCTACGCAGGTGCTCCAACGGATGAACGTCTGACCCCGCTGCGCTTTAACGCGGTAAAGATTATCCTCAGTACGCCGATAGTAATCGAGAATGAAGATGCCGCACAACCGCAGGGTGTATTCAATCCGTTTGCTTTGACCGGAGGAGACAACACCACCTTCTTCCTCTCGTCGAACAACACGCTCTATTATGCGAGCGCTAACGGAACGATGAATGGTTTCCGTGCGTACGTACATATTGATCCGAGCAGCCCGTTAGGCATGGCTATCCGCCGCGGCGCACCGATGCGCATCCACGAAGGCGCACAGACTCCGACCGCCATAGACAATGTACAAAGGGACAATGTACAAGGTACAAAAATCCTTCGTGACGGAAAGCTCTATTTGATGTACGAAGGAAAGATGTATGATGTACAAGGACGAGTAGTGAAATGAATAGTGAAAGGGAAAAAGTTATGAAAAAACAATATATACAGCCTCAGACGGAGGCACAGAATTTGCAAGGAATGCATGTCGTATGCAGTAGCGCTCCGGGAGAAATTCATACCAGTCCTACTCCGACAGATCCGAATAGTGTAGAAATCTTTTAATTAAAAAACAGATATGAAGAAAACAGCTCTTATTTTGGCGCTGTGCGCGCTAACATTGACCGGTAATGCATCCACATACAATTATCTGTGTGCTATTACCGAACTGACCGTGGATACGTTGGCTAGTAATACCAAAAACCAGTACACGCTCAATTGGACGCAGAAATGCAAAAATACGGCAGAGTATTCCTCCAAACCGACTACTACATACACGACCACGGTCAAATTGGTCATCAATTCCGACGACCGCACGCTGGAAGGCACCTACACAACCGAAGGAGCCAGTGAGACCAGCAGTAGTGCGAACGTGAATGACCAGACCATCAATCTGGTGACCTCAGAGTTGTACTATGGTACTACACGCCGTCTGCTTCGTACGGACTCTATTTCCACCTTCACCATCGTCAAGATCGACGATACACATTACGGCATCAGTGTAGGTCGTCTGTGCTTCACGGCCGCCGCATTAGCCGACCGTGGCAAGAACACCTATAACTACAATTACTGCTATGCCGAGGAAGAGATCTTGCAGCAAGGAATCGAACCCAAACCGTTCGTCTTCGGTTATGACGGAGAGTACCACGAGCAGGTATATAACTACGATATGACCGTGAACGGCATCAGCGTGACCCATAACAACTCCGATTACGGAACACTCCGTTATTTCCTGACGCTCAGTTGCGTAGGCAAGAACCGCGACAACAATGTGGAGCGTAATTATGAGGTACAACTGGCTATCTATCCCGAAAGCGAGTCCATCGTAGGCACGTTTGCTACGCAAGGAGGCAACCTGCTCTATTCATCCAATAGTTACGTTAAGGATTTGAAGATTAACAAAACCCGTTACTTGGCGAATGACTCCATCAGCAGTATCCAAATCAAATCGAAAGGCGAGAACCAATACAGTTTCTACGGAGGTACACTCATCTGTACGGATATCGATGCCAATTACATGGCAGTTTATGGCAAGAAACGTATCGAAGCTGTTCATTATTACCATTTCAGCGATAATGACGGACAAGGTATCAGCTTCGGTTGGGATGAAGACAGCAAAGAGGTAGAACTGACGCCGAGCAATGTAGCTGTGGAGGAAACGATTGACGGACTGCAACTGAGCATCAATGCCAAAGATGAAAACAATATCGACTATTTCGTATTCATCGAGTTGGATAGCGAGTCCATTGACGGCACGTTCACTACCACCTCCGGTTTGAGTCTGTGGTCGAAAGTGGAGCGCGGTACGACCATCTCGTCATACGTCAGCTCAGGGGCGACCGTTACAATCAACGCGAAAGGCAATAACATACATACCATCTCCGGAAATCTGCTTTGCGAGAACGAATATACCTATAAGCTCAAAGCATTCGATTTTGTGTACGGTGGCCTCGTGCAAGGCATTAACCATGTACAAAGTGACCAAGTACAAAGTACCAAGGTGCTCCGCGACGGTCGGATGATTATTGTGAGAGACGGCATTGAATATACCGTCACAGGAAGTCAATTATAATGCATATGAAGAAATTCCTCATTCTGCTTGTTTGCAGTGTAGCAGTGGTGCTCAAAGCCACTGCTGCTTTCAATCTGACCGCCACCAAAGCGGAGATTACGGACGTGACCGTCGATAAGAACAATTTCTTCGTTCTTGTGACCGCACACACATCGTCCGGCGAGTATGAGGTTGCTTTTGACGTATGGCCGTCCAAGCATTCTGCCATCGGTTCCTTCTCCGCAAGCGACGGCACTATCGGATATGTCAGTTCTTTTGTCCATAAAACCAAAGCGAACGGCAGTGCCGCGAACTTGTGGTACTACCCGGAAGAGAACGCGGCTATCAGTCTTGATATCGCTGACAACGGGAACGGCACCTGCACGCTGAGCGGTTCGATACAAGCCACCCGGAGCGGTACGACATACACGTATGACATCAGTGCTTTTGATTTCGCGTACAGCGAAGGGGATACGCCGGAACCGCCGGCCGAGGACCCGTTCCGCTTCGAGCCTACGGAGCCGACGACCGTGAACTTCATTGCCGATGTAATCAATTTCCGGGAACGTGAAGGATATATCGAGGTGACACTCAATGAGATGGAGAACGAGACCTACGACTGGATCGAGCTTCGATTACTATCCGATGAGTTGGCGATGCCCGCCGGAGCCTATGTCATCGAGGACAGCGGCAGCAAAGGTACGCTGACGGCCTCGAAAGGCTATCTGGGCGGCACGAAAGGCGACGACCCGTGTTATGTAGCGATCCGGGGTAACAAAGAAGACTGGGGACAGTACACGCCTTATTACCTGGAGAGCGGCAATCTTACGGTCAGTTACAACGCCAAAGGCGACACCATCATTATCACCGGTCAGGCATTCTCCCATAACGGCTCGACCGTCAACGTGAACGCCCGCGGATACAACATGCTCTATGTGGACGATACGCCGCCCGAGCCGGAGGATGTGACACTCGGTATAGACTCGGTGGTCATCACCTATATGTCCAACCTGTCCGACAGCGCCAACAACCGGTTCGTCTATGTGTTCAATTTCAGCAAGGCAGACGATTATCCGACGGTGCTGGTCGATGTACTGCTGTCCAAACCGATGGAACTGGTGGCTGGTACTTACACACTGGCAGACGAGAGTCTGAGCGGACTGCAGTTGGCGCAGAACCAAAGCGATTTTGAAGCGAACCTCTTCGCCGGAGGAGCCTATGATTTCGTCTCTGCGACGCTGATTTTAGCAGAAGAGAACGGCAGTTGGAAATACACGATGGAGATGAACGATGCGATCGGTAGTCACTATCGTTTTGAGTTCATTCAGGACCCGCATATTATCTTGTGGCCTCAGCCCGAAGTGCCTGTGGAGGAACAACCGTACACTGCGGAATCCAAGGAACAGACCATACAGACGATGGTGCTTGACACACTCATCTGGAAAGACGAGACCGTAGCCAAAGACGGTATCATCGATATCATCATGACGCGCAAAGAGGCGGACACGGACGGCATGCGTCCATATGTTCACTTGGGCATGTATAGCGATGTCACCAGACCTGCAGCCGGCACTTATCCGGTGAACGGCAGCGAAGCGGACGGTTCGTTCAGCGCTTCCTTGGGCCAATACGGCAGCACCCTTATCCCCTGCTATGCCGCGTTCGTCAACGAGTACGGTATGACAAGTCAGATATGGTTCATCGTAAGCGGTTCGGTAACTCTCAGCTATGCGGCCGAGCAACCGGTTGTCAGCGGAGAAGGAATATCCTATTACGGCTCCACTATCCGGTTCGAATACCAGCCCAAGACGGAAGGAATAGAGAAGGTACAAAGGGACAATGTACAAGGTACAAAGATCCTTCGCGACGGACAACTCTATCTGATGTACGAAGGAAAGATGTACGATGTACAAGGGAGAGTGATGATTGATGCCGTGATGCTCCCGTGATGCTCCCGTTCTTCCCTCGTATTGCTCTCGATAACATGTTTATAAAGTGCTGAAAACAAGGTGGTTATAAAAAGACAAAAATCGGCCTTACAACCTCCACGCAAAAGTGTCACACTTGGAACAGACTTGTCACGAGAGTGATACGACACAGATCCGTGACCATTTCGTGACCATCTCGCGACCATCCCGCGACCATTGGGAACTACACAGTACCTTGTAACGCCCCACGACCTAAAGGGAGTCTCACACGAGGCTTCCTTTTTTGCCTTTCTACTAAAAATCTTTGATTTTTCTTGCATATATCAGAAAAAAGCAGTACCTTTGCAGCCGAAAATAGAATAAAGGTCATTTAACTCGTGTTACAATGAAGAAGACGTCAACACTTATCGCAGTGCTCGTCCTGTTGTTTTGCGGCATATTCCGCATGCAGGCAAGTGTGATTTCGCCCTCCCAAGCCAAGGAGGTAGCGGCGCAGTTTATGGCAGAGAAAACAGCTCGAAAAGAGTTGAAGACCGACGTGGTCTTTGATGCCGTGGATCGCAACAACCGGCCGTACCTGTATGCCGTTCATACGACGCAGGAAGGCGGATACGTGATCGTGAGCGGCGATGACCGTTTTGCCAAAGTGTTGGCTTACAGCGACAGCCGCCTGTATGACGAGCAGGACATGCCGGACAATATGCGCGCATGGTTGCAAGGCTATATCGACGAGATGAAATACCTCGAGTCGATTGACTATCAGCCTACCCTGCGCAGCACTTC
>JAFVHA010000043.1 GCA_017478035.1 Paludibacteraceae bacterium
GATTGCTGATTGCTGATTGCTGATTGCTATACACATTAAAGCTGATCACTCCGGCTTTGGGCTGTCCTGCACTGTACACTGTACACCCTACACTCAGTAATTGCTCCTCGCAGTATGCCGTCAACTCCCGTTCATGGGCTTCAATAGCTTCCATTCCGACCTCTTCCATATAATCGATGGCCGTCTTCAGACCCCAGCTGCCGATAAAATCAGGGGTGCCCGCTTCGAACTTGTACGGCAACTCATTATAGGTCGTTCCGCTCCATCGTACATGCTGGATCATCTCGCCGCCCCCCTCATGAGGAGGTAGTTGGTCGAGCCACTCCCGTTTGCCGTACAGCACTCCGATACCTGTCGGACCATACATCTTATGTCCCGAGAAAACCAGAAAATCGCAATCCAGATCCTGCACGTTGATCTTCATATGCGGTACACTCTGGGCGCCGTCGATACAAACCGGAACATGCTTCTCATGCGCCAAACGGATGATCTCCTTCACCGGCTGAATAGTACCTAACACATTGCTTACATGCGCCACACTCACCAACCGCGTCTTGTCGTTCAGCATCTTTTCGAATGCCTCTATATCCAACGTCAGGTCTTCGCGCAACGGGATATGACGCAGCACCGCTTTCTTTCGCTCGCATAACATCTGCCACGGTACGATATTCGAATGGTGCTCCAATCCGCTGACAATGATTTCGTCACCTTCGCCAATCCATGCTTTTTGTTCCCTTCCCTTTAGGGAGGGGGTAGGGGTAGGCTTTTCTCCCAAAGAAAACGCCAACGCATTCAGACTGTCCGTCGTTCCCTTGGTGAAGATGATCTCCTCCGCCTCTTTCGCACCGATGAAAGCCGCCACTTTCCTGCGTGCCTCCTCATGCTTGCTTGTGGCTATCTGACTTAAGTGATGCACGCCGCGGTGGATATTACTGTTCCAGTGCGTGTACGCCTCCGAAATGGCATCAATCACCTGCTGAGGCTTCTGACTCGTTGCCGCGTTATCCAAGTACACCAACTCCCGTCCGTGCACTTTCTCCTTCAATATCGCAAAATCGTCTCTGTTCATCAAATCATAAATCAAAAATCATCAATGAATTAAGGTTTATAAAAACTTAATTCCAGTATCTTCTGCGCATCCGGCTCGGCCATCAGTTCTTGTAATGACACGTTTTCATTATGCTCCATATAACTCTCTGCAATGCGCCAACCCAACCATATGCCCAACCGTCCCGGACTGTCTTGCGACACTTCCGACGTGAACGGACCGTCATTCAGATAACTCGTCAGTACCAGACTCTCGGTCTTGAACAGGTCGCGTTTGTCCATCACCAGATGCCATATGCCGCGCTCGTTCGTCACGCACCAGTCCCACTGCTCTTTCGTCCATCCCATCACCTCATAGCCCGGTAACTCATCGAAGATCTGTGCCACCAGATACATCACTTTGCCGCGGTACATCATCTGGTCTAACAACCGGCTCTTGCTGCTCGTATAGGGTAGGGTGCGGAACAGATAGGCACTCACTACATCGACGGGAATACATTCTTTCCGCATCGTCTGTTTCTGATAATCATACACCACGCGGTTGTAGTACTCGTAGTCGCTACCGAGGTACATGTCGCCACCGATGCCGATCAGGTCTTCTTCAAAATATATCGGCGTCTGAAAGCCCGAAATGAACAAGTAGAAATGCGGTATCTCGGTCTCCGGATACAACCATTGGATGCGGGAAAAAGCCTTGCTCAGGTCTTGCTCTATATCGCTCACATCCGCAAAAACCTCCTGCTCGCGTTCGTTGGTAGCCTTGAACCCGTAAACGGTGTCATTCAGGAAGGCCGGCAACTGTTGTACCAAGTAGGCCGTGTCTGCCGACGGAATGCCTAAAATATCCTCCACCCACAGAGGCATGAACGCCGGATATTCCTCGTACAGCACCCGTATATCATCCCACGTCCCTTGTGCATCGTCCTTTTGTACATTCATCAGCGCTTTGTCGAACCGCACCAACTGTACATGCTCCGCTTCCAGATCTTTCGGAAAGTACGTCCGTCCCCTCTGACATGCAGTCAACGCGCAGAGAACGAGCAATAGAATAGTATATTTGAAATTATCAATCATCATTTCATCATTCCATCAATCATCAATTATCAATCACTCCGTCTTTAATTTCAATGGTTCTATCGGCGATAGAAGCCAACTCCTTGTCGTGCGTCACAAGCAATATCGTCTGCCCGTATTCCTTGCGCAACTTCAGCAGCAACTCGCTCAACTCTTTCTTGTTCTGACTGTCCAGACTACCCGTCGGCTCGTCCGCCAGAATAATATCCGGATTCATCATCAGGGCCCTCGCGGCCGCCACACGTTGTTTCTCGCCGCCCGACAACTCATTCGGCTTGTGGTCCATCCGGTCTTCCAAACCCAATTCCCGCAGTAGTTTCTCCGCACGCGGTTTGTACACCGACTCTTTCTCGCGGGCAATCATCGCCGGGATGCATACGTTCTCCAAAGCCGTGAATTCAGGCAGTAACTGATGGAACTGGAAGATAAAGCCGATATGCTTGTTCCGGAATGCCGCGAGTTCCTTATCCCCGTAACCCGTAACCCGTTCACCGTTCACCGTTACCTCCCCTTTCGTCGGACGATCTAACGTACCGATGATCTGCAGCAAGGTCGTCTTGCCGGCTCCGCTCTTACCGACGATCGCCACTATCTCACCTTTCTTCACCTCCAGGCTGACCCCTTTCAGCACCTCCAAATCGCCGAACGATTTGTGTATGTCTTTTACTTGTATCATATTCCTAATTCTTCGCAAACGCGTTTCATAAATAATTGGTAGGACTGCATATGGCCTCCGAACTTGCCGAACTCATAATGGATGTTCTCCGCCTCGCCCCAACAGCGATGCAGATGCTCCGAGCTCTGAAAACCTACGATATCGTCATTCGTCGAATGGAAGATAAACGTAGCGGCTTTCGGACGCCATGACGGACATATACTGTCTTGACCCACCGGATGGTTGTGTATCGGATAGTGCACCAGACTCGAGCGCAGCAAACCTTCGTAGATACGTTGCGTGGCCGGCTGCGATTTGTCACGACCTTTCTTCGTCAACCAGTAACTAAGCTGATGAACCGGTGTCTGGAACCATACATTGACAAACCCGATCTCTTTCTTCCGGATAAACCGTTTCACCGCTTGCTTGGTGGCGCAGGTGAAATAATCGTCCGGATCAAGATGCAGGTTATAGGCCATATCGGTGCCCAATACCAACATCGGAACCGTTATCGGCATTCCGGTCTTGTTGCGCGCCACGCATAGGTCAAACTCCGATGCCACGTCGTACGGACCGCTTCCTGCGTAGCATGCTTTCACCGGCAGCGATGACGCATACTTTTCTTCCAATAAGCGGTAGGTCCAAAGTGCCGCAGCACCGCCTTGCGAATAACCCACGATAGTGATACTGTCAGTCATCATCTTTACCTGCATGCTGTCCAATATCGACCGAACGGCAATCAGCATATCCACGCAATGACGCGCTGTCAAGGCGCCGCATAAATACGGATGAAGACTGTCCACCGTGGACCCGAATCCCATATAATCCGGCTCTACCAGCACATACTCTTTCCCGAACCAACGCTCTTCGTACATCGGTTTGTTGGACGGCACTTCATGATTGCTCGTATGCGTTCCGTGCAGCAACAGCATGACGCCTCTCGCCGTGTCACCTTCAGGAATACTCAGTCTGCCCGACAGCACCAACGGTCCGCCGAACTGATCCACTGACGGATAAACCATCCCCTGCGCCGAACAAACTGAAAGAGGAAAGATGAATGATAACAGGAACATCCATCTTAACCACCCTGTACTATGTGCCTTTTCACTTTTCATTACCCTTGTTGATCTGAAATTGCCGCCAACGTAAGCAGCACGCTCATTTCGGCTACCAGGTCATAGATTTGGTCCATCTGTTCCGGCGTGAAATTCGGCTCCATCTGAAGGATCATGTCTTTCACACGTTGACCCTGTTCCTCAATTTTTTCATCGGTCACGACACCGTCTGCCA
This sequence comes from Paludibacteraceae bacterium, assembly GCA_017478035.1. GTDB lineage: Bacteria > Bacteroidota > Bacteroidia > Bacteroidales > Paludibacteraceae > Colicola. Next base: position 4,067 of record JAFVHA010000043.1, read on the forward strand.
TGAGTTGTTGAAACGATGGGCGTTCCATAATCAGTTCGTCCATGTTCAAGGACCCTGATTCGTCAAAGAATTTATTCATAACGGCTTATATTAGATTATTTGACTAATTTCGCCGCAAAGATACTACATTTTTTTAACATATGCAAATATTTGTCTCTATTTTACGCGAATACCCTCATTTCGCAACAAAATACAAAAAATTCTTAAATAATTGCCAAAATATTTGCATGTTTCAATATTTCTTTGTACTTTTGCGCCACGAAATATTTAGTTTAACTACAAACAGATTAATCTATGGACTCAAAAAATTCAGAAGATTTACAGTCGCGACGTGAATTCTTCAAAAAAGCGGCCCATACAGCGTTACCTATTTTAGGTCTTGCAGTCTTTGGTCCAAGCATGTTCACAGCATGTACGGACAAGAATGATTGTAATAACGGCTGTTCTTTTTCCTGTCAGGATGTTTGTACGGAAACCTGTAAAGGTAGTTGTCGTGGGGAGTCAACAGGCAGCAGTTCATCGTGTGGTGATAACTGTACAGCCTCTTGCGCTTCCGATTGCTCGACCTCTTGCTCGGGTAGTTGTGGCAGCAGTTGTACCGGCAGCTGTGGCAGTAATTGTACCGGTAGTTGCGGTAGCGGCTGCTCTTCGGGTTGTACCGGCGGCTGTAGTTCCGGCTGTACGGGCGGTTGCTCGGGTGGCTGTTCTTCCGGTTGCACGGGTGGTTGCAGCTCAGGCTGTACAGGTGGTTGCTCCTCCGGCTGTAGTTCCGGCTGTCAGGGAACCGCTAAAACACAATGCTCTTCTTGCTCGCAAGTATGCCGCCAGACCTGTTCATCGGCTTGCTCCGATTCCTGTAAGTCGGCTTGTAACAGTACCTGTAAGGGCGGTTGCGTAGGAGGTAGCAGTTATAACTGCGACGGTTGCCGTATGTATTGCTCCGGCTCTTGCAGCTCCTTGTGTTACTATTACTGCCAAGGTACCTGTATATCGACCTCAAGTTAATGCCCTGTCCGTCATGGATTCTGCTATAAACATAAAGGAGAGGCAGCGTGGATGGCAGGAAGGAATGGCTAAAAGTATCACTTTTATCGTCACCAAAGATTGCCAACTTGCTTGCAAATACTGCTATCTTGTCGGGAAGAATGTGCAGGAGCGTATGCCTTGGGAAGTCGCGAAAGCGGCCATTGACTATGTCTTGGACCGCGAGCAGGATCCGGACTTTGCGTATGAGAGCGTGATATGGGATTTTATCGGAGGCGAACCTTTCTTGGAAATAGATCTCATTGATACCATATGTGATTACGTCAAACAGGAAATGTTCCGGCGTAATCACCATTGGTTTAATTCCTATCGATTCTCTTTCTCCACCAACGGTATCAACTATGATAGCGAGAAAGTACAGCATTTTATTGCCAAGAACCGCGACCATCTTTCCATCGGAATCACTATTGACGGTACGGAGCGCAAGCATGATCTGAACCGGGTGTACAAGAATTCGGAGAAAGGCTCGTATCAGGATGTGGTCCGTAATATTCCGTTATGGCTCAAGCAATTCCCGAATGCCGGCACCAAGGTTACCATCTCTTCTGCGGATATTCCCTTTATTTGCGAGTCTGTGATGCACCTTTATGAACTCGGTATTCATGCCGTGAATATCAACTGTGTGTTTGAGGATGTATGGCATGAGGGGGATGATAAACGCTTTGAAGAGCAATTGATGCAACTGGCGGATGCCATCATCGACAAGGACTTGTACACCGATTTCGTATGCTCGTTTTTCCAAGAGCGTTTGGGACATCCGCTCGATTGTTTCATTGATAATCAGAACTGGTGCGGAGCAGGAAAAATGCTTGCTATCGATGCGGCCGGCAATTTCTATCCCTGTACCCGTTTTGCGCAGTATTCGTTGCGGGACAAAGAGGCTTGGATCATTGGAAATATCCATGACGGCATAGACAAAAACAAATTGCGTCCTTTCCTGACCTTGGATCGTTGTACCCAATCGACACCCGAGTGTGTAGATTGCGAGGTGGCCGAAGGTTGTGCATGGTGCCAGGGCGAGAACTTCGACGCCGCCAAAACCCATACCGTCTTTGAGCGCGCAACGGCAATATGCCAGATGCACAAGGCGCGGGTACGAGCGAACAACTATTATTGGAACAAACTCTACCGCAAGCTCGAATTGGAAGGCAAACGCGAAGAGTTTGAGGCGAATAAGAGAAAAATGAAAACGGACATCTGCTAACCTATGCTTCAGTATCTGGTAATATTGTTGGATGATACAAGCGTGGCATATTGCCATGCGGAGAACCCGTTGAAAGCGCGTAATCTGATGCCGTTGGATACGCTCCGCAAGGCCGTTTTGTTCGGAATGAAAGAGAATCTGATGATTCAGTATGTCTATCCCGAATACGATTTGCCGGAAGAGTACCATGAAGTCATCGAGTCCATCGATCATGTTAAAATAGGACGGGATGTGGCGGTATATAATGAGGTACCTACGGCTATTACTGCCGATAATGCGGTGCTGCGGCTGCCTATAGCGGATTTTATTTCCCGTTCATACGATATTGCCGCTTTGATCCCGCAGGTCAAGCGTCTGAATATCTGCATAACCGATATAGAGCATTTCAAAGACGAGCAATGCGAGCAGTATTCCAAGGCTTTGGCTACCCTGAGTGAGGTGCTGCTCCAACTTGGCAAAGCCGATAAGCAGGCGCAGGTGAATATCCTTACGGATCGCCTCCAACTCAAACACATGCATAACTGCGGAGCCGGAGATACGAATATAACGGTGGCTCCCAACGGTAAGTTCTATCTTTGCCCGGCTTTCTATTATGATGAGAAAACGGGCATCAGTAACCGGCTCAATCATCATAAACCGACGTCCGAGCGAAGCGTTGGCGATTTGGATTACGGAGTGCAGATTCCCAATCCGCAGTTGCTCAAACTCGATCATGCTCCGCTTTGCCGCATATGCGATGCTTTCCATTGTAACCGATGTGTCTGGCTCAATCAGAAACTGACCTGGGATGCCAATACGCCTTCTCACCAGCAATGCGTATTGGCGCATCTGGAACGGAATGCTACGCGTGATTTGCAGGCCAAAATGATGGAAGCAGGCTTTGAGGCGGGCGAAGAAATCAAACCCATTGATTATCTCGATCCCTTTGATGTAAGAGAAGAATTTTAATAGAATATAGTATGAAGAAAGTAGTAGGTCAGGTAACCCCTGAAGAAAGAAATGAAATCCAAACGCTCTTCGAGCGTCGGAACGGCCTGAATGAGTTGGCGAAGATTCTTACGGCGGACAACTCCGAACTGTATGAAAAACTCGTTAAGGACATGGGCGAAACGACAAGCAAATTCCAAAACTGGTGGAATAGCAAGGCGCAAAAATATCATTGGGAGGCCGTTGAGAATGCCAATTGGGAAATCAATTTTGAAACCTGTGAGATCTTTCTTGTATTGCCACAATAAAATAAGGAATGACTATGCTTAACATGATCTTTTTATTCATCGGAACCACCGAGATAATCGTTATTGCCGCTATTGTTCTCTTGATCTTCGGAGGAAAGAAACTTCCGGAACTGATGCGTGGCCTCGGAAAAGGCGTGAAGGAGTTTAAAGAGGGAGTAAAAGATGTGAAAGAAGAAATCACCGAAGAAGCTCCCGCCAGACCTTCCAAAGAGGATGCTTCCAAACCGAAGGACCAGGAAAAGGCTCCTAAGAATGAGTGACAACAACCAAATGATGACTTTTGGCGGACACCTGGAGGTGCTCCGCCGGATGTTGTTTAGGATATTGATAGTAACAGCCGCTTTGGCGGTAGTTATTTTTTGTTTTAAGGATATCACTTTCGCTATCCTCTTGGCTCCAACCAAAAGCGATTTCTGCTTGTACCATTGGATAGAATCTTTCTTTGCCCGCATAGGCTACGATTTTCATTTCTCTCCTTTTGGGGTGGACTTGATTGCAACGGACCTGAGCAGTCAGTTCATGACGCATATCAGCACCTCGCTCTATCTTGGATTGCTTTGTGCGTCGCCTTATGTCTTGTTTGAACTCTTCCGCTTTGTCTCTCCTGCGCTCCGGGATAACGAACGCAGATATACGGTTCCCGTGTTCCTTTTCATCTATGCCTTGTTTATCATAGGCGTTTTGATGAGCTATTTCATCCTCTTCCCTATCTCTTTCCGTTTCCTGGGAACCTATTCCGTGGCCGAGCAGGTGCGTAGCACCATTACGCTGGATAGCTATATTTCCACTTTTGTTACCCTTACTCTCGTGATGGGGGTGGTGTTTCAATTGCCGATCATTGCCTATTTCTTGGCAAAAATAGGAATCATACAAGCTGAGATGCTCGCCAAATACCGGCAGTATGCTTTCGTCATCATCTTGGTCGTAGCAGCCGTCATCACGCCTCCCGACCTCATGACCATGGTCCTCGTCACCCTCCCCCTCTACGCACTCTACGAAATCAGTATTATCGTCGCCAAACACGTTAACAAAAACCAATCTAAATTCAAATAGATATGAAGAGATTATTCCTTTTTATCGCAGCCCTCTGCTGTGTAACAATGATGCAGGCCGAGACGGTCTATGGCGATTGCGGCGCCAACATGGAATGGGAATTCAACACCGGTAGCGGTGCGCTGTACCTCATCGGCACAGGCCCGATGAATAATTATTTCTACGCCGAAACACCCTGGAAAGACTACGAAGGCCAGATTGTATCGATCCTAAAAGACTCGCGCAGCCAGTACACCAGAATAGGAGGCTATGCTTTTGATAACTGTATATCGCTGGAGACCGTAGAACTGCCAAACACCGTGGACACGATAAATATCGGTGCTTTTTCGATGTGTTCTTACCTCTCAAAAGTCACACTTTCCAACACTCTTCGACTTATTGGCGCTAACGCCTTTGCCGGTGATATTTCACTGACTTCTATCGTACTGCCGACAAGTCTAAAGGGTATAGGAACACAGGCTTTTTGGAATTGTGCCGGACTGAATACGGTAACTATTCCTGCTTACGTTGAACAGATAGGGGCAGGTGCTTTTTCTAATTGCCAGAATCTGGAGATGATCAACGTCGAGCCCAACAACAAAAATTATTGCTCGTTGAGTGGTGTGCTGTTTACCAAAGATCAGGCAAGGCTCTGTGGCGTTCCCGGTAGGCTGGAAGGAGAATATACGATCCCTTCTACGGTGACTGAAATCGAAAAACATGCGTTTTCCCATTGTCAAAAACTGACGAAAATCATCTTCCCCACTTCTGTCAAATGGATATACAACAATGCTTTTTATGGTTGTAAAATGCAGAGCATGGAGTTGAACGAAGGACTGCTTTCTTTAGGGATGAATGTCTTTTCCTATTGTAACGAACTGACTTCGCTCACGTTGCCGAGCACTTTGGAGGAGATTAAAGGTTATTGTTTTAGCAATTGCACAAAGCTGACCTCCATTACCTGCAAAGCTACCACCCCGCCGACGTGTAGTGAAGCATTCAACGGTTTTGACCAATCCGCTTGCAAACTCTATGTGCCGCAGAGCGCTCTCGAAGTGTACAAAGAGAATGAATACTGGAAAAAGTTCGGTGCTATTCTCCCTATTGATCAGGGCATTGACCAAATCACCCAAGAGCAATCAGCAATCAGCAATAAAACCATCAAGGACGGCCAAATCTACATTCTCCGTGGCTCTCGCACATACACCCTCACCGGCCAAGAGGTCAAATAACCTTCGCAAACAAATTTACTATGGAAGACAATTTCGCTATACAACTTTTTGAAGGTAAGAAAGTCCGCATCGTCCGGGATGAGGAGCAAGAGAAGCACTATTTCTCAGTAGTGGACATAGTACAAGTGTTAACGGATAGCGTGGACGCTAAACAATATATCAAGCGTCTGCGTGCGCGCGACCCTGAATTGAATCTCAAGTGGGGTACAATTTGTACCCCTGTTGAAATGAGAGCTTTTGACGGGAAACAAAGGAAGGTTCAAGCCGCTGATTTACAGGGCATTTTCCGCATCATTCAATCTATTCCGTCCAAGAAAGCAGAGCCGTTTAAGTTATATAGTCATTAAAATCACTCCCCTGTGGTTACCTTTTGCACTAAAAATCATCAATCATCAATCATCAATCGAAAAAGTCTCACTTTTTCTTGTGTATGTCATTTTTTTGTTGTACCTTTGCACCGTCTTTCACGCTTATTATCACGAAAGATATACGAACGATACACGAATGATATACGAATGATATTCAAATTATTAAGATAATCACGCAATAACAACGTAATAATATGGCACACGTAGAACCGGCTCTTGCCTTTGATAATTTCAGTGGCAAACTCTCGCGCAAAGAGCGCATCGTTATGCGAACACGGAATGGAAAGACGCACGCGTACGCGATTATACATCCTTATAAAGGTCCTATCTCCGAGAATCGCAAACCCATCATCAACGCCTTCTCCGAAGCCGTTGCACAATGCAAAACCGAGATGACCGACCCGGAACGTCTCGCCTTCTGGCAGGATCGTTATGCTCAATATAGCAAGATAGCCAAGCGCAACACGACCAAAGCGAATGCACAATTTATTGGCGCACATACTGACAAGTACTACAGCACTCTCCGCGGTTTCGTCATTGCCTCACTCTCCATTCAGCTCCGCTCCGTACAGTAGCCTTTATTTTGTCCGTTAGGTCGCATGTCATGCGACTGTTTTTGCAAAAAAATCTCCCTTTCTCTTGCATATCTCATAAAAAAGCAGTACCTTTGCGCCCGCAAAGGTTTAATAACCACTATCGTCAGATCTTAGACGTAAAATAGGGTGACATGTTGAAATAACAGACAAATGTAATAATTTGGGCTGACGCTCTTATTCTTGTCAATCTAAATCGCCAAAATTAAGGATCTAAACAAGAAAGTAAGAAGCGAAAGTCCCACGTGTTCAGCGTGGGCTATTCGTGTATATTACTTGTTTAGCGGCTTTGGCGAGCCGAGATTGACTGATAGACACAATAGCTTGCGCTTTTTTGTGTCCGTTAGCGAAGGCTCGCAAAACAGGACATAATGGAAAATCTTTATCATCATTTGGAGCAAGTAGTGCTTCGCATGGACAGCCGCTTTTGTACGGAGGACGGTCACTTGCTGAAGAACAACGTCGTGGAGGCGGCTTTAGCGCTTGACCCTAAACTACTACACTATCTATTGGCAGACGAGAAACTGAAAAAACAGTTCTTTTCAGATGTAGATGGTGTGCTGGTCTTCGACAAGATTAAGCTCCAACGCTTTGTGATGAACAAGCAGTTCTTGCCGGATTCCTACACGGCTTTCAAGAACAAAGTCGGTCTGACTAATGAGCAAGGCGAGTTCATGTCCGAAAGTCGCGAGGTGGTTCTCTCGTGGCCGTACAAAGATTGTATGTTGGAAGGCGGGCAGACGAAAGAAGATGCTAAACGCCAAGAGATTTTCTGGAATGAGACACTTGCTCCGGAAGAGATAAACCGTTTAACAGAGCCGAAAGCACTATGCAATTTCCGTCGCTATGATAGCAAAGGCGAGCATGAGGCAACTGTTTTGCGCCCAGATGATAACCTTATTATCAAAGGCAATAACCTGCTTGCGCTCTATTCTCTCCGTCAACGTTTCCGCGGAAGAATAAAACTCATTTATATTGATCCCCCTTACAATACGGGTAGCGATAGCTTTGGATATAATGATAGTTTCAATATGTCAACATGGCTGACCTTTATGAAAAATCGTTTGGAGATAGCAAAAGAGTTGTTGACAAATGATGGAGCCATATATTTGCAATTGGATTTTAACTGCGTACACTACGCGAAAGTTCTAATGGATTCCGTGTTCGGTAAAGATAACTTCCAACGAGAAATTATATGGCGCATAGGCTGGGTTTCTGGGTATAAAACGGCAGACAATAACTGGATTAGAAATCACGATACAATCTTATTCTATTCGCGCAACAAGGACGCAATGGAGTTTATAAAACACTATATTCCTCGTTCTGAATTTAAGAGTATTGCGCAAGGTAATTCAGACAGGTATCCTATTGAGGATGTCTGGAATGGTAACGAATACGATGATCTGAATAGTATAGCAATTGTATCTTTTGCAGGCGAGACGGTCTCTAAATTACTGAACGAAGAAGATGAAGTTAAAGGACAGAAATCGGAAAAACTCATCAAACGTATAATTGATGCTCACGTTAAAGAAGGAGATATTGTATTAGACTTCTTTGGTGGCACGGGAACAACCGGAGCCGTTGCGCATAAGATGGGTGTGCAATATATCTTGTGTGAACAACTAGACAAACACATTGATATTATTAAACGTCGCTTGCAAAAAGTAATTGGAGGTGATAGAAGTGGTATCTCTAAAGCTGTTGGATGGAATCCTCAAAATCCTGGATTATTGGATGGCGACAAATATGCGCACAATTCCTTTGTGTATTGTGAACTTGCACAAGCAAATCAGCAATTAGTAGATGAAATAATGGAAGCCACACTGTCAAGTCAATTGCAGAAGATGTGGACTATCTTGCAAGAAAAAGGCTTCTTATCATACAAGGTAACACCTAAGATGATTAATGAGCACGCCGAGGAATTTGCCGACTTGTCTTTAGACGATCAGAAACGCTTCCTTATCGAGTGTCTCGACAAAAACATGCTCTATATCCCATTTGCTGATATGGACGATTCAGCCTTTACTCTTTCGGATAATGATAAACTCTTAACTCGCCAGTTCTATGCCCGCAGATAAGAAACTACAGGATCGGTTGATAGAGGAATTCGGCAGACGCTATTTAGACCAAGTGGAATTGCCACAATACTTCTATACCTCTTTATCACGCAAATTGCGTCCATACCAAGACGAATGCTTCCGCTATTTTACAACCTTCATGGGAGAATCGTTTTCATGGAAACCTTTGCGTCCGCACTTGCTTTTCCACATGGCAACCGGTTCCGGTAAGACGTTGGTAATGGCAGGTGCGATGCTCTATCTATATGAGCAAGGCTACCGCAATTTCTTATTCTTTGTGGATAGTACCAATATTGTTGAAAAGACGCGTGATAACTTTCTCAATCCCGCTTCTGACAAATATCTTTTTTCACAGAAGATAGAGATTAACGGTAAGCAAATCGAGATAAACGAAGTGGAGAATTTCCAAGGAGCCAATCCCGATTGTATCAACTTCTGTCTCACTACCATTCAAGGCTTGCACACGACGCTCAACAATCCACGCGAGAATAGTGTGACCATAGATGATTTTGCGGAGCAGCCAATTGTCCTTATCGCTGACGAGGCACACCATATCAATTCGGAGACACGTGACGGTGGTCGGCAGACCACAATCAATTTCAATACCGGTGAGAACAACGATGAGACAACTAACTGGGAACAGACCGTTATGCGTATCTTCAATAGCCACGACAAAAACATGCTGTTGGAGTTCACAGCAACCGCTGACCTCACAAATCCTTTCATCGCTGAGAAATACTACGACAAGATTATCTTTGATTACCCGCTCAAGCGCTTCCGCGAAGATGGCTATTCCAAAGATATAGAAGTGGTAGAAGCCGACCTTGCACCTATTGACAGAGCATTGCAAGCCGTAGTATTGAGCCAATACAAACGCAAACTCTTTGCTACACTTGGTCTTAACCGCAAACCTGTGGTCATGTTCAAGTCCAAGACCATCAAAGATAACAATGCTTTTTTGCAGACTTTTGTGGATGCTATTACTCATCTCAAAACGGATAAGATTGCGTTTTTGCGTGGCTTGGCATGTGATGACCTGCAAACGGCTTTCCGATATTTCGAGGCACATGGTATCACAGACGAGAACCTGATTTTAGAACTACAACAAGACTTCTGCGAGGAGCGTCTTTTGCTTGTAGATGGTAACAATATCACACCCGAGAAACAACAATATCTCAATTCCTTGGAATCCGAAACGAACGACTATCGTGCGGTCTTTGCCGTCGATATGTTGAATGAAGGATGGGATGTGCTCAACCTCTTTGACATTGTGCGCTTGTATGATACGCGCGACCCGAATATGCGCACCAAGAAGCCGGGTAAAACCACTATGCAAGAAGCGCAGCTTATCGGTCGTGGTGCTCGTTACTATGCCTTCGAGGATCCGAGCAAGCCCGAACTAAGCGGAATGCGTAAGTATGACGATGACATAGACAATCCGTTGCGGGTAATCGAGAAACTGCACTACCATAGTCAGCACAATCCTCGTTACATCCAAGAGTTGCGTACTGCCTTGGTAGATACCGGTATTATGGCGGAACACACGATAGAAGTAGAGGAAAACCTAAAAGAGGAATTCAAGCAATCGCGATTGTTCCAGAAGGGCGTTATCTTCAAAAACGAACAGAAAGAGATTGAACCGGAAGAGAAGAATGTGGATGGTCTAAGTGATGCAATACGTAATAAGCGTTACGAAATAACCATGCCGACCGGACAACAGAAATCTGGTGACATCTTCGGACGTTATACATCTTCTGAGTTAACCGCTCAAAGCCGAATCACACTCAAATTTTCCGATTTAGGCGAGCACGTAGTACGTACGGCAATTAACCGTTTCTCGGAACTGCACTTCGATAAACTCCAGAAACTATTCCCAGCGCTGACATCTATTCAGATGTTTATGAAAGATGCCCGTTACTTAAGCCATATTCAGTTTGTGGTAACGGGTGCTTCTGATGAGATAGAGCCGGGTAAGATGTCGCAAAAGAACAAACTCTATATCGCAACCGAAGTACTCCGCCAGATAGTACCGCAATTATCTACACAAGAGAAACAATACAAAGGAACAACAGAGTTCAAACCTGCTGCTGTTAAACTTATCTTCCGTGACCATAAACTGCGTTTTGAGAATACACAGGGTAATGAGCAAATTGGCAAGTCGATGAACGATATCTATAATAGCGGATTTCATTTGAATTTAGGCGAGAAAGATTGGTATGCCTATACCGATTGTTTTGGAACATCAGAAGAAAAGTATCTGGTAAAATACATTGATAGTATCTATGCCAAATTGCGCGAGAAATATAGTGAAGAAGTGTATCTCGTACGCAACGAATTAGACTTCAAGATTTATAACTTTGAGGATGGGCGACCTTTCGCTCCGGACTTTGTGTTGTTCTTGCGCCGCAAGGATGGAGAAGAGTACGACAACTTGCAAATTTTCATCGAACCAAAAGGTACGCACTTGTTGGCTACCGACCAGTGGAAGGAAGATTTCCTTAATCAAATCCAAGGTGCAGACATCGGTCAGTTCTGCTTGAAAGGCGAGAAGTTCAATATCTACGGTCTTCCGTTCTTCAACCGTGACCGCATTGTTTCCCAGAAACTCCAGAACTTCGAATCTAAACTAAAAGAGCTGACAGAGATTACCCCGAATCCGGATTTCATCTAATCCCCGTCCATTCCCCCGGATACTATCCGGATCCTCTTTGTTAAGTGCGCGAGTCGTCAGGCTCGCGTTTCTTTTTCTTTCTATTTCGATTTTTACAAAAATACCCCTCAAAACACGTAAAAATTCAAACAAAACGGCTAAATTTGCAAAAAAGTTACAAAAATATGCATTTTTTTTGAAAAATATTTGCACAATTCAAAAATTAGTTGTACTTTTGCAGCGATTTTACAAAACAAGCACTGAAATTAGATTTTTAAGCAAGCAAAAATAACAAAACATACACCTTAATATATTATTTATTATATAAGGATACACAAACAACATAACATAACCTAAAAAACAATCAACATGGACAAGAAACCTGAAAATTTATTGTTAGCTATCGAGGTGGAGAACATGTACTCCATTCGTGACACGGTACGGATTGACTTCCGTGCTGCTAACATTAAAACAAAGCAGGCAAAAATGTTAACAGACAACATCTTTGTCTGGAACAAACAGAAGATCCTTAAAACAATAGGACTCTTCGGACCCAACGCGGCTGGTAAGTCGAATATTATTCAAGCTATTCGATTCTGCTGCCAACTCATTCTCGACTGCCTCGTGCACAACGAAGGCACTACGTTTAATTTCCGACCCTTCAAATTTGAGGGATATGACCAAAAACCTTCCCGTTTCTTTATCGATTTCGTATGTGGTGGTGTTGAATATGAGTATGAATATACGCTCACGCGAGAAGAAATTAAAACGGAAAGCCTCTATTTCTATTCTCCGAACCACAGACGCTCGCTTATCTTTGAGCGTACTGGTAACCTCTATCACTACGGCACAAAAGCTCCTATTGTGCGTCCAAAGGACGTAGAAATGAATACTTCGCGTAAAAATCTATTCCTTACGCGGGCAAGTTCGATGGATCGTGAATTGCTTAAAAACTTGTATAAGTTCTTCCTTAGTACATTCTTATTGCATCTCCGCGACCCCAAGGAAACGTTTACGGACGAATATTTAAACAAGAACAAAGCTTTAATACTTGAATTCTTGCGCATATGCGATAGTGATATTTGCGATATTGCTGTCCGTAATGCCGTTGTTCAAAATCCGATTACCGTCACTATCGATGATCACGTTATCCCGCAGGATCCCTTCAGTTTTAAACAAATCATCACTTTCCACAAGGCAAATCCGGATGTCGCTTTTAATTTTGAAACGGAAGAATCCGATGGAACAAAGCAATTGTTCAAATTGATCCATCGCCTAATCGATGTGCACAATAATGGAAAATCGCTTATCCTGGATGAGTTTGACAGGAGCGCACATATTCGTATGGCTGAGTTTGTTCTTAACTATATCCATGCCTCTGAATCTTCGCAACTCTTGTTCTCCTCGCACAATGTGCGGCTGATTGACATGAAGAGATTTCGCAAAGATCAAATTATCTTTGTCGAAAAAGACGATCATGGCGCGACTAGCGTTAAGCCCATGGTTGAGTTTAAGGAGTTCCGCGAAAATATGGATGCTGTTAAGGCATACATCAATGGCTACTTTGGCGCTGTTCCTTGTATAGAGACATCAGTACCTGTACTTAAGCAAATTATTAAAAAACAGCAACAAAATGATAGTCTCGCGTAAAATACAACCCACGCACGAATTAAGGGTGCCACACATCATCTTCTGCATAGGCGAAGAAGCAGCGCTGTACGCTTCATCGCTCATGCGGAAGATCCGATGTAACCACCGCATAGTGGTGGTATCTGGCAGAGGGCAGATAACTGCACAACGCATCAAACAATATCGTGCTGAGTTGCAAATTTCGCGAACTATTAGAGTGCCTGTGCTAATGGCAGAAGATAATACCATCTATCAAATAATGTATGATTGTAGATCCAAGGAAATTGAATGTTTAGATTGTATCCTGTATGAATATAAATTAGCAAGTTAAACAATATTAAACCTACTTTTAATTATGGAAAAGATTATTTGTAAAGAACCAAAACTATTCGATGATGACTCCTACAAAAAATGGCACTCGAATAGTGAGTTGGACAGAGTGAGTAAAACATGCCAGCGTAAGAAAACGTACCAGAATATCAACCTGTCTTCAGAATTGAATCTGGTAGGGAAGTATGAGTTGCCGGAAGTTAAACCTTATACTGACGATATCCCTATGGTCTTAACACCCTATACGATGAAAGACACAGGCGATACGCGCGGAGCAATCCACTTTTATGTGGATGATTATAGGTTTACGGGGATGTATATGTGGGGAAACTTAGCGCATTTCACGGAGCAGGTGAGCCGTTACCGAACCGTGATAGCACCGGACTTCTCCCTATACCTTGACCAGTCGCGAACATTGAATCTATTCCAGTTGTACCAAAACCGAGTGGTAACTGCGGCATGGCAACAACAAGGCTTAAATGTTATCCCGTCGGTCAGTTGGGGAAACGCAGATTCGTTCGATTATTGCTTTGACGGGCTTCCGAAAAATAGTGTACTCTCGCTCGGAGGATTAGGCAATGCACACCATCCGTCTATGCTGGAATTGTGGGAATATGGCGTGCACAAAACAATTGAACAGTTGCAGCCTATCGCGCTCATCATATATGGTGCGCCGAAGCAAATGGACTTATCTGTCAAAACATATTATTTTAAAGGTTTTATAAACACTAAATTTAGAAATTAACTATGGGAGGACAAAATTATTATAAAGCCGAAGGTGGCTTCTCACAGTACCTCTATCATCAAGTAGGAGACATCATCTCTGCTAATGGGGTTTCTGCTAAAGTGATTGAAAAAATTAATCCGGATGACAATAACCAAGGATTACCTCGCTATTCCAACACATCGGACATGTATCTTGCTAAAGGAGGTAAAAGCGGAGAAATAATTCAGGCACGCTTGTACGTCAGTAGAAAAGCATACATGGATATTGATTGGGGACATCCGCATTCAGGCGTGCCATGTGGCATAGCGCATGTCCATTTCTATCAATTGGATGGAAGTGGAAAGCCAGTTAAAACAGGAAAATGGAGACTCTTGAATAATAAAGAAATGAAAAAATATGGCCCTCTACTGAAGAAGACTAATCCAAAAGTAAAATTTAGATAATATGAAAAGATTAAAACATGAGTTGTGCGAGGCGGACAAAACGCTATTCGCACAAATGGAAGGACACTATCTGTCTGAGAATGAGCGTATCTTCTTTGAGAATCTTAAATATAAAGAGGAATTTGTCATTGCGTCTGGTTGGGATGTACTTTTAAGTCCTAAAATGAATGAAGAGCAAATCCTCTTTTATCGTGACTCTTACGATTGGTACATGATTGAGCGGAAAGACAAGGACCACTATTATATAGAGGAATTTTACGGTCTTGCAAACGTGCTTGCTGCATCAGCTTCCAAATGGGACTTAAGCGAGGGGACAATTCTTGATTGGCTTCGTCAACGCGACTATGCCGGCGTTAGATATGACGATTATGAGGAATAATGGCCATTTAAAACTTCACGATTGCTCGTAATCGTCATTCGCCTATGATTGTATAAACTGCCGCATGTTCCGCACTGCACTGGCACGATGCCGCTTACATCGGTTAACCTTAAGCAAAATAGGTATTAATAGCCTGTTAGAAGGTACAATGAAAACATACCTAAATCTTGACTTTCTAACATAATTGCCGTTAAACCTAAAAACCAATCTATTTAAATTATTTTTTTCCTTCCGACCCCAAGGCGGAAGTAAAGAAATCCTTGGGAAGTTATGGCTAAGATAGAGCCAATGACCCACCTCGATGCGATGGTGGGAAAGTACTCCCGAACAGACCGGGTGTACACCAAAGTTCGTAAGGTGGATAACCAAGTGATTGGTGTCCGTGTTAAGCATCCTGTTACAAATGACCCTCCTTCTGCAGCACAGCAGACCGTGCAAGAAAAGTTTATAACGATTCAAGCACAGGTCAATACAGCCTTGGCCGATGCCGAGCAGAAAGCTGCGCTGCAAGAGGAGTGGTCTAAGCAACGTAAGTGCAAAACACTGCGTGGCTATGCATTCCGTAAATTCTACCGTCAGTCTTTAACCCCTCAAAACCCGTAATGTTATGGCTAACGTAGATTGGAGCGCCGGTATCGACTCGGTATCCGGCGCACTGGCAAAGCCCAGTAAGCATGGACCGCATTCTTGTACAAAGATGCTCCTCGGCACACACCGTGTGGCTGCCACCACTAACGACAACTGCACACGTATCTATTTGCGAAAGAAAGTGAGGCGTTCTACGCCTGTTACCGCTCATGAGCGTGACATCCGTAACCGCTTCTCTGTCGTAGCCACCGCAGTAGCCAACCGTGCGCAGGATCTGACGCAGATCACCCAGGATCAGATTGCCTTCAACGCGCAGAAAGATTCTGCAGGCGGCAAGAAGACCATGAAGAAGTATCTGTGGAGCCTCGAGATGGCCACCTATGATGCCGCGCACCCGCAGCCGTAATGGCTAAAGGCGAATGGCTAATGGCTAATGGCAAGGGACGACCTAACATGGCCGCCCCTTTTTCGTCTCTAAACTCTCTTCTTTCGACTTCTCTCAACTCTCAAAATTTGACTTTGTCAAATAATCGTGCCCTTTAAGGCTAAGAACTTTAAACTTTAAACTAAAAAGTTTCACTTTTATTTGCGTATATGCAATATTTGTAGTACCTTTGCAGCCGATTTTGATAATCAACATATAATTAATAAACTATATAAATAATTACAATTATGAAGAAATTTTTCACAATTTTGGCAGCAGCGCTGATGGTAACTGTTAGCGCAAGTGCACAACACGAGATCGGTGGTATCGTAGGTGGTCTGAACGGTCTCAGCTACAAGTATTGGTTCAGCGACGCTTTGGCATTGCAGGCAGACCTCGCAGTTGGCTTAACTTGCGGATCAGGTGCCCTCTATTACAAAGGTAACAAGATCCCTTACACCGACGGCAAGGCAGACTTGTATGACTTCACCATCAACCCGAACGTGCTGTATCACTTTGAGTTGCCGGCTAACTTCAAAATCTACACCGGTGGTGGTATCAATTTAGGCTTGGTTTCCGCTCTTGAGAATACGGCCAAGGAAGGCATCATGGGTAAGTTCGGTATCAATGCAGCAGTCGGCGTATCATACGATCTCGATGCAGCACCGTTAGTACTCGCCTTCGATTTCCGTCCGGGATATGGCTTAGGCTTCCAGGGTGAAGACGGTGCTGTGTTAGGCGCAGGGAAAGGTAATGGCTCCATGCATTTCAGCTATTTTGACTGGAAACTCGGCTTCGCCATTCGTTACAAACTCTAATCCCATCGACAGATATAAACGAAGGGCTAAGAACACGGGTAGTTTGAGTCCCTATAATCCAAAAGGATGGCCGTTAGACCATCCTTTTGTCGAGAAGAGGTGACTCGCTCATTGCCGGTAGCAATAATCGTGCCCGAAGGGCTAAGAA
>JAFVHA010000044.1 GCA_017478035.1 Paludibacteraceae bacterium
AAGAGTCCGCAGATGACGATTGCTTCATGGCCTTCGGTGGTGGAAGGCGAGGTCAAATGGATTGAGCCTTTCCGAAGCGAGGCAGATGCAGAGTTTGACACCTCCATGAACTATGAGTTACCCGCTATCCGCTACACCGTGGAACGGGCACTCCAGACCGTGCCTGCATCCGCAGCGGAATATGAGGTGGCGGCGCAACTGCTCTATTACCTCTCTTTCTTCGAAGGACTGGAGGCTTCTTTCATTCCACGCACCTCGATCCTCCGAGAGTTTATCGGCGGTAGCCAGTTCAACGTAGGATAAAAGAACTACAGCATGACGCGGGAAAAAGAAATAGTACATATCACCTTGTGGGGGAGCGCAGTCAATATAGCTTTGACGGTGCTTAAGTTCGTGGCCGGAATCCTCGGATGCTCGGCGGCGATGATAGCAGATGCCGTTCATTCGCTCAGTGACCTGCTGACGGATTTTGTGGTACTCCTCTTTGTCAAGATAAGCAATCGTCCGGCGGATAGCGAACATCCTTACGGGCATGGCAAGTATGAGACGCTCGCTACCTCTATCGTGGCGATTGCCTTATTCGCCGCCGGCGGAGTATTGTTGGCCGAAGGGATTGAGAAGATGATAGCTTCCTTGCGCGGAGAGACATTGAACGTACCCGGTCAGATAGCCCTTTGGGCGGCGTTGATAAGCATTGTCGCAAAGGAACTGATTTATCAGCTCACGATGAGGGTGGCACGCCGTGTCGATTCTACGGCGCTGGAAGCCAATGCATGGCATCATCGCACAGACGCACTCTCTTCCGTAGCTACAGCCATCGGTATCGGAGGTGCACTGCTGTTAGGCGGCAAATGGGCTATTTTAGACCCTCTTGCAGCGGCCCTCGTCAGCATCTTTATTCTCATTGCGGCGGTCAGACTGCTTCATGGAGCCATTCAGGAATTGCTTGAGAAACGATTGCCGGAAGAGGTGGAGAAGCAGATTTGCGATATCGTGGCAGAGGACGGCGAGATGAGCGAACTGCATCAGTTGCGTACCCGTCGTGTAGGACATGTCTATTCGATAGAGATGCACCTCAGGATGCATGGCAATGTATCGCTTTATGAAGCGCACCGCCATACGATGCTCCTCGAACAGCGCTTACGCGAACGATTCGGACAGGATACATTGATCAGTATCCACCTTGAACCTCTGAAACGAAACGGAGTCTATCAACCCGATTAGACTTCAAAATGCGGCTTTTTGAATAGAAAATGCAAAAAAATCACTAAATTATTTGCGTATGTCAAAAAAAAGCAGTACTTTTGCACCCGCTTTTTAATCGAGAGGAGTATTCCTCGAGAAAAAACGGCGATTTAGCCGCTTTGGAGAAATAAGGCATGGCGGGATAGCTCAGCTGGTTAGAGCGCATGATTCATAATCATGAGGTCCCCAGTTCAATCCTGGGTCCCGCTACCTAAGTAAAATCAAGTATCTAAGCAATTAGGTGCTTGATTTTCTTTTTTCTCAACCCCTAACAAAACCGCTAACATTTTATTCTTTTTCTCCATTCAACCATTTATCCAATAGCGTACTGCTTATACGGAGTGCACAGCCTTTACCATCCTGCTTGCATGGGTAAAACTTGTGTTTCGCTCTCCATTTAGCATCCTTAACCATCGTCTTCCCTTTGAAATCATACCGTTCTAACATCTCTTCATAAGTCATCCACTCATTAGGTGTTTCCTCAATGCGAGGGTTCTCTACTATTTCTTCAATATGAGGGTGCTGCTCTTGCTTTTCAATGCACGGATGTACCTCTATTCCGACACTCTCAGTATTCGGATTAAGTATCTCTAATATTTTTTGTGCATAGTACTCTTTGATGCCTCTGACATACAGCAACATTCTATACCATTCTACATCACGTTTCAATACAGGATTATGATTGTAGTCACTTTCAATAGCATCAACATCACCTCTATTTGGAAGGGAGATGTTTAACCTCAACTCTAATTCCTGTAATTTACCCCGAATACCTTTGCGGAATATTTCATTTTCCAAGCCGGACAAAGTAGCATTCCTATACAACTCATTTAGATAAGCCGTATAGCCATCGGATGAAGAAAAGCCATTGAAGGTATGCTTGTTCTCATCAATCTCAAATCGAAGTAATTCTGAAACTAACTTCTCCATTATTACTTTATAAGTTCTACTAGCCTTTTCCAATCATCAATGTCATTGATGAAATATGATTTCCCATTATACACTACCAGTCCTTGAAGTTGTGCCTCATCTTGATCTACAACAAACAAGTCTCGTACATCTACATTCAAAGCAGAAGCAATATTTGCTAATAAAGAATATGTCGGATTGCCTGTTAACGCTCTACTTATAACCTCTCTATTAGCACCAATCTGCTCCGCTAACTGGGTGATGTTCATTCCACGCTCCTTTAATAATTCCTTTACCCGCAACTTTCCTTCAACATTTTGCGGGGGCGTTTTCTTGTAAGTTCTCTTTTCCTCCATTATTGTCGTGTGATTTAAAAGTTGCACAAAATTACTGCTTTTTTTTCAAATAACCAAATAAAAATCACGATTTTTGATAAAAAAGTGATTTTTTTGTCATTTTTTTGCTAAAAAATTTGCACATGTCGTGATTTTTTTGTACCTTTGCATCGTAAAACAAAAACAAATAGTAACTTAAAAATCACAAAGGCATTATGACAAGCAATAATATTGAAATTGGTAAGAAGATGATTGAGAATCAGGATTGGTATTACGACTTTGTTGATTACGGATGGGCAGCAGCAAAAGAAGCAGCACGCGCAAGTATGAAAGCATTTGTACGTTTCATGAATACTTGCCCAAAGGATGAGGCAGATACTCTTCGAGAAATGTGGATGACTGCGTATAACGAAGCAAGCGCAAGCAAAAGAATGGCTTGGTAAAATAATATTAACATCTAAATAGAAAGGGAAAGATTATGAATGCAATTGTAGCAATAAGCAACAAGGGTATCAATGCAATGGCAATCAAAAACACAACCGCAACGAGATTGGCGGTAATTGCTAAGCGCGCAGGTGACATTACAATCGCGGCGGCAAAGGCTATGATGATTGAATTATGGAAAGAGAAGGCGCGTAATGGCGAAGTTTTGTTCGCTTTTGCAAAACGTGATGGCTCTACCCGAATTGCACGTGGTACAATCAAGTTTGCAGGTTCAATGATTAATGGACGTGGAGAAAGCCGCGAGAACTATGCAACCTGCGCATGGATGGACTTGGAGGATAATATGAAGTGGAAATCGTTCAGATGGGAGTCTCTTCTTTGGGTTGCTTAATGGAACTTGACGAGGCGGCGATAACATCAAAGCCTCGGCTCACAAATCAGTCAAAATAGTACATCAGTCAAAAAAAGCAAAAAAGTCTGCCTCGGCTCACAAACCAACAAACAAATCATCAATCAATAATATCTTTGATAATTATGACAGCAGTTATTTACGCAAGAACATCCTCTTCGGGGAGTATGGAGAACCGCCAAAACACAGAAAGACAAGTACACGATTTACAAGAGTACGCGAAGTATCAAAAGTATGACGTCCTAAAAGTTTTTGAGGAACACATCAGCGGAGCAAAGAAGAACTCCGAAAGAGCCATTCTGCAAGAAGCAATTGATTATTGCATTACGAATAAGGTGGACATTCTCCTTAGTAGTGAGTTAAGTCGAATTGGGCGTTCGTCATTTGAAGTGTTAGAGACGGTAAAGAAACTTATAGACAACAAGGTTAATCTCTTTTTGCAAAAAGAACAGATGACTTTGTTAGATAAGAAAGGAGAACCGTCCGTGTTTGCGCCGATTTTACTTTCCTGTTTATCATTTTCGTATTCTGTTGAAAGAGAGTCTGTCCAATACCGTTTAAATTCTGGTAGGCGTGTCTTTATAGAGAAAGGTGGTAAACTCGGAAGAAAGAAAGGTAGTATTAAGAGTACAGAGAAAAAGGAACAGGAATACAAAGAAGTGTTGATGTATCTACGCAAGGGGTATGGCATTCGAGTAACGAGTAAACTCACAAATGTCAGCGAAAGCACTGTTCAACGATTGAAGAAAGAATTTGCAATCTAATAGACGGATGAGATAGCGATGGCGATGCGATCGCTATCTCTATTTTTGTAGTAATAACACACAAAAATCAAATAAATCGGAAGAATTATCCCGATTTTTTTGTGTATATCAAAAAAAAGTAGTAACTTTGCACCCGATTTGGTGCAAGCGGTTTTCAAGTATAACTCTTGCAGCAAAAACTAACATATTGAAAAGCGTCTTACGCGTTTTGTTTTGGTTTCCTTGAATCTGGTAAGTTCATAATCATCCGAAACAATGCGACACTAAGATGCCTGTAAGTGTGTATTTACGTACACGCGTTGCGCGTACTACTATACATACGGCGTGGGCTACGGTGTTGCTGTTTGGATGAAAAGGCAATACCAGAGCCTAAGGAAACGGAACAGCAGCAGTGCAGTCCCGCTTTTTATATATTTAATACTGATAATAAAAGCATCTATCAATATGAAACACACTATTTTATCATTAATGCTTGCATTTTTTGCGGGTTTATCAACATTAAGTGCTGCCAATTATTCTGGCACTTGTGGCAATGACTTAATCTGGACGCTGAATACCAATGACAGCATCTTGATCATTTATGGTTCAGGAGCAATGGACGATTATTCTTCATCATCTAGTGCACCTTGGTATTCATATCGTTCAAAGATTAAAGGTGTGAATCTGCCTAACGAATTGACTTCTATTGGGAATTATGCCTTTAATGATTGCTCTAATCTTGCGTCAATTACTTTTAATGAAAATCTGGAAAGTATAGGCAGTTATTCTTTCTATAAATGTAAGGCACTGAAATCTATTTATTTACCAAATAGCATCACTTCTATTGGAGATAAAGCGTTCGCAAGTAGTTTAGCAACGACTATAACCATTGAAAAAAACACACCTCCTTCTATCGGTAAAAACGTGTTTCCTAGCGGAACGATGATTGATAATTCTTCTGGGCTTCCTGAAATAGTAGAAATAAGGACTACTATTTATGTACCGTGTGAACTCGTGCAAATATATCAGACTCAATGGAAAGATTATTCTTCGCGAATAACAAATATACCGTTCCCTTACACAATCGGAATTCTTCTAAAAAGCCAAGGTACGCTTCTCGATTCGCAAAATAACGTATCTGTTGCATGTGATAATGGCTTTAAACTTTCTGCACCGACATATACAGGCTATCATTTTACGCAGTGGAGTGATGGGAATACGGATAATCCGCGTTCCGTAGATGTGGCATCTAACACTGTTTTTACGGCAGAATACGAAATCAACTATTATTCGCTGCATTTGTCTTGCGATACAAGCAAAGGCTCAGTTTCTCCTTTGGAAGGCACATACGCTCACTCGTCTGATGTGGTGATTTCCGCCACTCCCAAACAGGGCTTCAAATTCCAGAGGTGGAGCGATGCAGACACGAATAATCCACGTACGCTTACGATATATAAAGATGTTGAATTATCTGCAATATTTGTTGCTGAGGATCCAATAAAAGCAATATCCGTCAATGGAGAACTCATCCCGATTGCAGATACAATGTTCGTCTATGATGAGCATGAAAGCACCTATATCCCCCAAATAGAAACTTTGACGAAATCTGAAACTGCTAATGCAGAAGTTGTCCGATTGGACAATACTGATTATGGATGGAATGCTGTTGTTCATATAAAAGAATCCAATGTTATACTGAAAGAATACACGCTTTTCATTTTTTCTAATTCCAACAAACAGAAAGTCAGAATAACGTTGACAGGAGAAGACAGGACGAGTTTTTCTTTGTCTTCCAATACGGACGCGTTCAGTTCTGTTGTCGGAAATACGAGACACGAAACAAAATATAATACATTCTCTTCATATACCGGCTATAAATTAGGGAACAAACCGAGCCATATTGGATTGCTTTTCCCGTTAGGGACTTTACAGCAAGGGGACATCGTTTCTGTTCTTCTTACCCAAGAGTCTGATATCGGAGAAGGGGAAATGTTTTTCTATTCTGACGAAGGAATCACACCTATTAAAACCATCCAAGGAGTTTATAAGCCGGGGTTATATTCCTTTGTCTTAGGCAACAATGCACCACAATTAAGATCTATCTATTTGTATAGGAACGACATGGAAATGAACCCGTACGTGGCATATTTGGAAATATCACGGATTCATTCTGCATTCACATATTCTATCAGTTGTAATGAACTACAAGGACAGGTAAACATAGAAAATAATATAGGAATAATAAAAGCGGAAGCAATTCCCAACAAAGGCTACCATTTTACTCAATGGAGCGATGGCGTTACTGATAATTTGCGCACAATCATACTAACACAAGACACGGTGATTACTGCCGAATTTTCGGCAAACAAATATGATATCTCTGTTACGTGCGATACTACACAAGGTTCTATAGCGGGTGTAAGTGGTGAATTTGATTATATGTCAAATCTCACCTATAGAGCCATTCCGAACAATGGCTATCAGTTCTCAATATGGAGTGATGGTGTCACCGATAATCCTCGTACTATTGTTTTAACACAAGATACGGTAATAACGGCTCTTTACAATATCAACTACTACAAAGTAGATTTTGTCGATTGGGATGGTACAATCCTTCATACCGATAGCGTGGAATACTTATCTGCCGCTATTCCGCCAACAGATCCAGCACGAGAAGGTTATACTTTCATTGGTTGGGACAAAGAAGTTCCTTCCGTTACACAAGATACGGTAATAACTGCTCTTTACAATATCAATCGCTATACTATTTCAGTTATATGCGATACTACACAAGGTACTATAGAAGGTGCAAGTGGAGAGTATGATTACTTAACACAATTGTCTTACACTGCTACTCCTAACGTAGGTTACACATTTACCCAATGGAGTGATGGCATCACAGACAATCCGCGTACAATTATTCTAACACAAGATACAACGTTCACAGCAGAATTTCGGATGGAAGGGAATTGTCTTCTTTTGTCTGAAACACGTGGAGATAGTATAAAATGGGAATTATCATGTGATAGTATTCTTACTATCGAGGGCAATGGAACATGGGGTGGTTCTGAGCAGTTTAATTTTGCGGCAAATAAAAATGCAGTAAAAAAAGTTATTATTAAAGATGGTGTTAAACGTATTGGAGCGATGTCATTTTTGGGGCTGGAAAATATAGTATCCATTGAAATTCCGAATAGTGTAACGAGTATAGGAGATGCGGCTTTTGGACATTGCAGTAGTTTGACATCCATAACACTGCCTACTAATCTCACCTCGCTTGGTAAAAGAGCCTTTAATGCTTGCACAAGCCTCACAACAATAGTGTGGAATGCTAAAAATTGTTTCGCTTATACGGATAATACGTATTCTTCTTTTTACAGCGTTAAAGGTAATATAACAACATTTGTTATTGGTGATAGTGTAGAATATTTGCCCCCTGAATTATGCAGCGGCATGAACAAATTATCCGCTGTGCACATTTCCGATATAGCCGCATGGTGTCGTATTAATTTCGAAAATAGTAAAACGGCTAATCCGTTGTATTACGCTCACCATCTATACCTGAACAATGAGGAAATTATCAATCTTGTTATTCCCGAGGGAGTGACAGAAATTAGTAATCGGGCATTTGCAGGTTATTCTGCAATGAAAACTGTTAGCATTCCAAGTACCGTTGTTAGAATAGGACATACAGCATTTGATGGATGCACTGGTTTAACCTCCGTTGTTATTCCTGATGGTGTGACAACAATTGGCAATACTGCTTTTACTCGTTGTAGTAATTTGCAATCCGTTGTACTTGGAGACAATGTTACTACTATAGGTGAAGGTGTCTTTACTGAATGTACAAGTTTAAAAAGCCCAATATATAACAGACATACATTCTTATGTATGCCCACCTCTTATTCCGGAGCATACCTTGTGCCAGACGGAATCAAAACAATTGCTGGCTCTGCATTTTACAAATGCAAGGGATTAACATCTATTGATATTCCGAATAGTGTAACGGCTTTGGGGGAAGCCGCGTTCCGTGAATGTACAAAATTAGAGGAAGTTACAATAGGGACAGGAGTTACTGCATTGGGTAAAAATGTTTTTAACAAGTGTGCCAGCATAAAGAAAGTGCAATGGAATGCTATCAATTATAGGCAAAGCAAGCCCAATACTGATACCAATTGTTTTCCATTCTACGCCTCACGTGATAGTATAACATCATTCATATTTGGCGATAGCGTAGAATACATACCTGTGTATTTATTGAAAGACTTTAGTGCTATCAATAACCTTGTTATTCCTGCAAGTGTAACAGAGATTGGGGAATATGCATTTACTAATGATACTCTTGTAGAGATTACATGTTATGCGGAAACGCCTCCAGTTATTGATAGTACCGCTGTAGTTGGTGTAAACAAATCTACATGCATTCTCTACGTTCCTTATACATCTGTGAATGCATATAGAAATGCTGAGGTATGGAAAGAATTTGTAAATATCCAAGCAATAGGGGCAGAAGAAGTAGAAGAACCCGGGGATGCTATTGTAGTTACGCCTAGTAGTACCTCTGCAAGCCTTATATGGACGTTAATAAGTAATGCCGCAACTTATGAATTGGTTATTCGTGACATGAACGGTAATGTAATATGTACATTGACATTCAATGCATTGGGACAATTAACAGGTATTGCTTTTGCTCCTAATCGAAGCCGTGAAGCCCAGCAAACACAAGCAGCAGGATTCCAATTTACAGTTAGCGGCTTGAATAGCGGCACAACGTACGAATATGCATTAACCGCCTTTGACGAAAATGATAATATCATAGAGACGCTAACAGGAACTTTCACGACAACGAATGATGTCTCAACGGATATAGAGCAAATAAATGAAGACGCGCTCAATATACCGCAAAAGATTATGCGCGATGGTAACGTGTACATTCTCCGTGGAGATAAAGTGTTTACATTACACGGAAAAGAGGTGAAATAATCACCTTCACATCCGATATAGAAAACTATGCTGCGGATCCTCGCAGCATAGTTTTTTATAAAAGGAGAACCACTACAAGTTCTTCTTTCTGTTGTTGAGCCTCACTTTCATCAACAATCTTCCACCTGAGTTTTGTCCGATGAGCCATTCTTCACCACCCTTCATGTATAGGCAAGTGCCGGCAGAGACATCTCCCCATTCTGCCCATTCTACTAATGGAACATCACCACTATTTTCAAGGATTTCGCGGAACTCTTTGCATTGTTGGTATTTAAGGTTCATGCAGAATTCCATTACGTCATGATGCTTTTCTTCGAAGTTGTCATCCCTTTTTAATCCCTTGCACATTTGTTTCACTTCAAAGCCTGTTCTACATACTTGAATACGGTCTTGTATCTCACGGTACTGAGTGAAGCACATATAATGGTACATGTGTTCCACCGATTTGAATATCTGCCCATTAAGATTTAGCCGACACGGGTACATGTTCGATAGAATCTGCGCTTCACGCGTTTTTACTCGACTGCTATAGAAGAGAACTTCATCCTTTTTATAATCACGAATATTCTTCGCAAGAATGCCTTTCTTCTCGCAATACTTAACTCCGGCTTCCCTATTAGGAAACTCTACTTTGTACTTAAATTTACTCATACTTTAAAATTTTTAAATTAAACTTATTCCTAGCAATCTCTATATTGCCCTTCACTGTAAATATACGAAAAAATCTTAATCTCATACTCTTTATTCCGATCAAGACTTCTGTCCCTTACGGCCTCAGCGATCTTCATCTATTAGATAGGGAAGAAAGAGGTTGCCTGCTTCTTAGACTCATTGTATATACGTGCTCTTTCGATAACATCTTCCTCCGAATAATCAGAAAATTCTATAATGGCATAGCATCTTTCGTCTAATTCCTCTTTTTCTACTTTCCAATCAAATATTAAGAGCCAAGGAAGACGTACACGAGTTCCTCCACAAATGCAATACTCATATTTCACGCATCTCTTATAGTATTTTTTGATAGTCCTATAAGAGCGAGACGCACCTGTTAACACATCATACCTTGCTAATCTTGCACACCCTTTGTACAACGCTTCTTTGGATATCCCAAAGACTTCTTCATAAGTTCTAATTCTTTTTTCTTCCATCAATTTTCATTTTTTACAATATACCTTTAGTTCGCAGATAACCTCTGTGTCATCCTTCGCCGTAAATATACGCAAAAAAATTGAAATTCTTATTTTCGATTAGGACATGTACCGTATAAATTCGCAATAAAAATGAAATAAAAGTATAATCAAATTTTGTGGTTTCAAAAATTAATATTACCTTTGTACCAAAATTTGAAAGAGCATGATATACTATCCGGAACTATCAATAAAAGAGAATGCCGCTAAGAACGGTGTAACCATCCATGCCATTCGGCAATATATCAAGAACCACAAGATAGATAGGCGTACAGACGAACAATTACGTAAACGTTCAATCATTCTCGATCAGCAGAAAAGCGGAAAGACTTTTGGTGAAATAGTTCGTGATACAGGCTTTTCTCCAAACACAGTGCGGAAGTATCTATATCATTTCAACGTTGAAGAATATAAACGAACAATTAATGAGGATAAAGTATCAGCGTTTAACTCCTGCGATAATCAACATGTTATCCGCAGCGTTGCAACCAATCAAAATGACATTCTACACAACATCCTTACTCTCTACATCAAAGACAATACGTTTGAGTGTGATTTAACGTACTCTACAGGTGTATTCTATCAACGTTTAAGGCAACCCAAATACAAATATGACAAATTCCCTTTATTTGCCGATGTTATGCCGCTAGGACACGCCGACTCGCTACCTGATGGCATCATGAATAATATAGTGTTTGATTTGCCGTTCATCGTTCGCCCTTCATCAAACAAAGCCCTAATGGTTGATAAGCGCTTTACTGCTTTTCGCAGTGTTGATGAGTTAGTTAACACTAATAGGGAGATGTTACGCCTTTCTTATCGCCTATTAAAGAAAGGAGGCTATTTGGTAATAAAAACACAAGATACCAATTATACGGGTAGGCAGATTTGGACAAGTTTCATGGTGCAGCAGTTTGCTTCTGAGATTGGATTTACATTAGAGGATGTGTTTATATTGCTTGCTAATCATGCCATCGTAGGGAAAACTTTAATACAACAAAGACACGCACGGAAGTATCATTCCTACTTCATGGTTTTCCGAAAGAAATAAGTTCAATAATCTGGACCAATAAAAATTTGTAGGAAACAACCGATTTTGGAGGTTGGTAGGGTTCGTAGCCATCCCATCGTCCCCCATAAATCCAAACCGTCCTGATCTCCAGAAAAAATTTTGGAAAATTATATGTCTAGTGATGTGTTACGTGGGGACGGTGTTCTATGAACTATTGGATTAATTGTTGAATTTGTGCAATAAAAAAGAAGGATGGCTCCTTCTTATATTAACTTTTTACTCCTTGTTGAGGAGCCTTCCTTTTTTGTTCCTGTAGATGCATTTGGAACGCCTGCCACTTCCATACATTATCCCCTTCTAATCTAATAATATTGGAATTGTCCTGAATAGCATTTGCATCATTTGACATATCGGAATAATCCTCTTCATTTGCCAATTCTACCGGAAGTCCTTTTTGTTTTGCATAGCGTGCCTTGTCACGTTTCCTTTTCTTTGCAACCATCTCATCATACTTAGCCTTATCCCTGTCGAACTGTTGTTTGAGGACTGCAAAGTATGCATACGGAGTTCCATCCTCCATAGTGAGTGTTTCTTCTTTATCTTTGCAATATCGAAACATTGCCTTTATTAATTTTCCGGCTTCCTCATTAGAAAGCATCTTGTACATCACTTCGCTGTCGAAATACGTCAGGAAGGCTTTTGTGTTAGTTTCTTGCTCTTTCATATTGTTAAATTATTTTGTGCCTGCTTAAATGGTTGGTAGTCATTTTCGCTTGTACGTAATTATTATCTTTATTTGTTACCTATCTATTTGTTACACTTGTCTACCAACACCAAGTGTTTTCATTCTAAATATACTAAAAATATTTTATATTGAAATTTAAAGTGAAATAGCATGAACTACAAGTTCAAACACAACTACAAGTACAATAACTAATACAAAGATAAATAAAAAGAAAAAAAACAAATACAAATAAAAGAACAAACACAACTACAAGTACAAATACAATTACAAATACAAGGAAACACGCGAAATCATATTTCGCTAGCGGAAAAGGCGAAATGAACAATCACTTCAAGTTGAAGATGACTATTCATTTCTTTACGTTAATCTTCAATTAACGGAGGTGAGACTATTTTTTCTATATTTTCATCTAAGTCATCAAAGACTAAGAAAGGATATTTACCGTACACTTCACGGTATTTAGATGACATCGCTACTATCAACGCTGCAAGAGCCTTCAATCGTTCCGTTAGACTTTGAATTGTACATTCCAATTCGAATGGTTCATCAACGTAGTAATAGCCTTTAGAACATGAACACACCGGATAACCTTTCATTCTCAACTTGCATATTGCTTGTCTCAATCTTCGAACGTCAATGTCTTGATCGAAATATAATTGTATGTCCGCAACTAACTCAACGGCAGTTATAGCCTTTGATTTTCCAACGTGACATTTTATTAATATCTCCAATATCACGTTCGTTAACAGGAACTCCTGTGTACGTGTTAACGGCTTGTTGAATTTCTCAAACTCAATCATATTACACTTCCTTTCCGTTAATTAGATCTGTCATTGTGTACTCGTCATTTTTTGATTTTACACCACTCCAGTATTGCTTTAAACCCTGCGAGATATGTAATTTATGGGTCGCAGATTTCGGGCGTTTTAGACTTGCATTGTTTTTCAACTTCTCAATTGTCTCAGGGCGCAACTCCCTGTACTCTCGTTTGTATTTCTTTTCCATTTGTTGTAAGTAGGTTGGTTTGCTCCTACGCTAATAAATACTTGCTAAGTCTGAAAAGTTCGCAAAGGATGGTAGAATTTTCGTTTTTTTTTAACATGCTGGAAAAATTTTTTCCAACAGCCGAATGTAGACATCACGTTCTGTAACTGGTTTCTATTATGCCTACTAAAATAGCCTCACCCCGGAATTTTCGGGGAAACACACAACAAGAAACCCTACAGGGAGGTAGGGGATGGACGCAAAAAGCACAACGCAAAAAGCATTGTGCCCTCTTGATCATTTGAGCGTTTTTTATACCGATAGCATCGAAGCAATGTAATCTTCTGTTTTGTCCATCAACTTATCTGTGATAGAGCAAAGGTATGTTTGGGTAGTCGTCAGATTCTTATGCCCCAGTAATATCATCAATTGCTCTGCATGTATATCATGTTCTGCTGCATGTGCTGCAAAGGTGTGCCTTATACGGTAAGTTGTAAATGGCTCAATACCTATATCATGGCATATAATCTTAATACCAAGGTTGATACGTTTCAGTATGTCACTACGCTTGTGGGCTTTCTGTTGTTCATTCATCCCAATCGTATAGTAAGGTAGTATATACGCATTAGGCTTACTCGCATTGATTACACCATACTTTTGCAGGATGTCTAACGCAGCATCACTTAAAGGAATACCTACGTTAGTATCAACTCGCTCAGTCTTTGTTCGTGTGAAGTGAATTTGTCCATCGTCTATAGAACGATTCTGTAGCGACAAGATGTCAACCAAATTAGCCCCACACATTGCAAATGACAATCGAACAAAGTCATGTGCAAATATTGTAACATCATTATGTGGTTCGTAATGCAGAAATCGCTCCCAATCTTCGCCTCTCAATGCGCGCTTATTCCGCTTGGCATGTTTAATCTTGACCTTTTGCATTGGGTTCTCTTCGATGATACATTGTTCACAGGCATAATTTAGCAACGCCTTTAGCCCGCGTAAGTACATGCCAAGTGTATTCGGAGAAATCACCTTGTTACATTTCTCTTTATACTTCTTAGAGATATAGTTAACCAGTCCTTCGATTATCTCCGGTGAAATATCCGGGACTGTAAGTTGAGAGTTGTAACTCTTGATCCAGTTAATAGCGCAGCGGTAACTTTCCAGTGTATTCGGCTTGCATTGCTTCTTCTCTTGGTAGGCAGACAATAACTCATCAAAGGTTACCTTTTCGGAGGTGACAATCTTACCCTTTGCTTGTTCATCGAATAGGATTTTGAACTTTGCAAAGGTAAAGTCACCGCCTAACTTCTCGCAGACTTCGTTAGCAATTGTCAAATCTGCTTCTGCTATCACAAATGCCTCTTTCGTCTTTTTGAGCCTTGGATTATTGAACTCTTCTTTGGTTAACAACTCTTTACTTCTTGTGGCATACACTCTCGGTTGCCGCTTGTAAGTAACTCTTAATTTAATGGAACTCAGTTCCTGTCCTTTGTTTGGACTCCATGTAAATGATACTTGTGCCTCTCTGTACATAAACTATTCTGTTTTTTTGATAAATATACTAAAAAATTTGCATATATGAAATTTTCTTCGTACCTTTGCAGCCGATTTTGTAAGTGAACAAATCAAACCGCTAACAAATCCGCTAACATTTGTTAGGAAGATTTGCGAACAAAACAGAATAGAGAAAAAGAAAACGTGTTCTAAATCAACACTATTAATAACAGAATCGTATGGGATTTGATAGCCCCGGGCTGATTCATAATCATGAGGTCCCCAGTTCAATCCTGGGTCCCGCTACCAAAAAAGACGTCCTTGTGGGGCGTCTTTTTTGTGTGAGTTCCTGTTGGTGTTTATTTCACCATCGTACCGGTAGCATCATATACGTGCGCGTCGCGCATGATATGTAAGATACCGTCAATCATCACTTTTGCATTTTGTACCTTGTCACTTTGTACATTCTCGATTCCTTGCGCTTGCTCAATCTCCTCTGCGGCCGTTTGAAGAGCGGCATGGAGTGTATTATAAGCTTCGTCCAAAGCCTCTTTGTAATACCATTGTTGGTTCAGTGCAGAATTGGCTGCATTGATGGCTATTTGCAGAGTGGCAATGATAGACGGATAGTACGGTCTGTAGGAGTCAGCATAGTTATTAGCGAATTCGATGTTGATCTTTTATCCTACTTGGCATCCGTTTTTAACGGGCGCGGATACGGTGGTTACCACCAGTTTGCCATCGGCATCCACTGCCGAGAGAATCATTCCCTGACTCTCGATGCCCATCATCTTGCGCGGCGGGAAATTGGCAATGAACAGCACCTGTTTGCCTACCAGTACCGACGGGTCTGGATAACTCTGCGCGATACCGGATAGAATAGTGCGTCCGCCCATACCGTCATCTAACTTGAACTGCAGCAGACGTTCGGATTTCTTGACCGGCGTGCATTCCAATACAGTGGCTACGCGTATGTCATTCTTCTCGAATTCATCGAAAGAATTCGGCTCTTTGACCGGCTCCGGACGCCAGTTCTTCAGTGCCTCTGCTTTGGCTGCGGCCTCGTTCTCCGCTTTGATGCGCGCGAGTTTGTCCAACTGACCTTGGATAGCAGCATCTTCTATCTTCTCGAAAAGCAAGGATACTTCACCCAATGCTTGGCCCTCCGGCAGCAGATCGATTCTGCCTAAATCTTCCCATCCGATAGACGGATTGAGTTGGAGCATGGCTTTCAATTTCTCCGATGAGAACGGGAGGAATGGCTCGAAAGCAATCGCGAGGTTGGCTGCGATCTGCAGCGACAGATGCAGGATGGTAGCAGTGCGGTTCATATCCGTCTTGGCGAGTTTCCAAGGCTCGGTATCCGCGAGGTATTTATTGCCGATTCGGGCGAGGTTCATTGCCTCTTTGAGAGCGTCACGGAAACGGAAGTTCTCCAATAACTGCTCAAGCGTCGCTTTGACATTTTTGAATTCTTCAATTGTGGCCTTGTCGTAATCCGTCAGTTCTCCGCACGCGGGCACGCGTCCTTCAAAATATTTATTCGTGAGCACGAGTGCGCGATTGACGAAGTTACCGTAGATAGCCACCAACTCATTGTTGTTACGTGCCTGGAAATCAGACCATGTAAAGTCATTATCTTTGGTCTCCGGCGCATTGGCTGTCAGCACGTAGCGCAGCACATCCTGTTTGCCCGGGAAATCATCCAGATACTCATTGAGCCATACCGCCCAGTTGCGACTCGTGGAGATCTTGTCGCCCTCCAGATTCAGGAACTCGTTCGACGGCACGTTATCCGGCAGGTTGTAGCCTTGCGCTTTGAGCATGGCGGGGAAGACGATGCAGTGGAAAACGATATTATCTTTTCCGATGAAATGGATCATTCTTGTATCTTCCTGCTTCCACCATTTCTCCCAGTTGCCGAATTTCTCCGGCTGCGCTTCGCATAACTCTTTGGTATTGGATATATAGCCGATGGGAGCGTCAAACCATACATAGAGCACCTTTCCTTCTGCGCCCTCCACCGGCACAGGAATACCCCAATCGAGGTCACGCGTCACAGCGCGGGGTTTGAGTCCGCTGTCCAGCCAACTCTTACACTGCCCATAGACGTTCGAACGCCATTCCTTATGGTTGTTCAGAATCCAGTCCTCAAGCCATGCCTGGTATTGGTCTAACGGCAGATACCAGTGTTTGGTTTCTTTTTTCGCCAAGGCATTACCCGTCTCGGCGTTATAGGGATTGATCAACTCATCCGGAGAGAGCGTTGCACCGCATTTCTCGCATTGGTCGCCATAAGCACCCATCGAATGGCAACGGGGACATTCACCGCGTATATTACGGTCGGTCAGGAAATGGCCGGTCTGAGGATCGTAGAACTGCTCCGAGGTCTCCTCTACGAATTGGCCAGCCTCATACATCTTGCGGAAATAGTCCGCAGCAAACTGATGATGGATAGCAGAGGTTGTGCGCGAGTAGATGTCGAACGACACACCGAAACCGGCAAACGAGCGCTTGATAAGTTCGTGATACCGGTCCACTACCTGTTGGGTGGTAATGCCCTCCTTGCGGGCGCGGATAGTTACCGGTACGCCGTGCTCATCGCTTCCGCATACAAAGAGCACTTCTTTGCCTTTGAGACGAAGATAGCGGGCATAAATGTCCGCAGGAACATACACTCCCGCCAGGTGTCCGATATGCACCGGACCGTTCGCATACGGGAGCGCGGCTGTGATTAATGTGCGATTAAATGCCATATTTTGTGTAATTTTTATACAAAAAGTAAAAAAATCGTTGATTTTTCTTGCGTATATCAAAAAAAAGCAGTACTTTTGCGACCGCAATTTAGGTGTACTTTGCAAAATCGGCTGCAAAGGTACTACAAAAAATCCGAATGTGCAAATAAAAACGCGTTTATTTTGCCATTTACAGGATTTTGCGAACGTACTTTCGGGGGAATGCGTTAGCAGGCGGAGTCCGAAGGTACTACAAAAAAATGAAAAATACAAATAATTCGGTGAAAAAATATCAATCATATTTGGTTTTGTTGCTCGCATTGCTGCTTTGCGGTAGCCTGAATGCAAAAGTGAATCATTTGGTGGGCGGGTATGCTCAGATTGGCGAGTGGTCTCTTATCCCTTCCCAGAGTGACAACGCCGGAAGTATCGGTGTAGCCGGAGGATTGGGTTTTCAATATGAGTTGCAGGCCGGGCAAAAATACAGCAAGGCGCAGTTCCTGATGGATCTGGGTGTTGGCGCAACGTATGGTATGACGGCTTATATGAAGGGCAGCAGCATGACTGTGCCGATGGATAAAACGCAGTATGACTTGTCCAACGAGCCGTTTGAATATATCTATGAGATTCAGGACCGAAAGGATAAATACAACAATCTCGCCTTGCAAATTCCGATTATGGTTGGTATGCAATATGAGCGCTTCTATTTCCTAGCCGGTATGAAGATTTATGCGAACGTATGGACACAAACGAGAACAACGGCCGGCTTGTCCACTTACGGTAAGTATGAAGATTTCGATGATTTCCGCAATATGCCCGAGTACCAGTTCTTTGAGAATGAGAGTCTGAACGGCGGTGTGAAGACATCGCTCAATCTGGATATGGACCTGAGTTTTGAGATCGGTGCGCGTTTGGGCAGACTCTTGTATGATGTGGGATATGACGTGCCGAAACGCAAGATTGAATATCGTCTGGCGGCATTCGTGGATTACGGTTTGCTCGATGTGCATACAAAAGGCACCAAGCCGGCACTGCAGTTACCGGCAAGTTATGATATCAATCCCGAGTCGGAAAACTATGTGTATAACACACGCACGATGATTGACAATCTCGTGATGAACGATATCATGTCCACCAACGGCTTTGCCAAGGCGGTGAACAATTTGATGGTGGGGTTGAAATTTACGGTATTATTCCAGCTGCCCGAACCCGGACAGTGCGTTATCTGCCGTGATAACTACCGTAGTTTAGTCCGTACTTACACCGGCGGAAGCCGTGGAATGAAGTACGAGGAATAACTCGTCCGCCGTCACTTCACGAATCGTTCCTTCTGAAGTCACAGATATATGACCCGTCTCTTCCGATACCACAATACAAGTGGTGTCGGATTTTTCTGTTATACCTAAAGCGGCGCGGTGACGCAGACCGTAATGTTGCGGGATATTCTGATTCTTGCTCACCGGCAGGATACATGCCGCGGCAATCATCTTACCGTCGCGGATCACCAATGCGCCGTCATGCAAAGGAGTGTTCTTGAAAAAGATATTCTCAATCAGACGCGCGGAAACAACGGCATCCAGACGTTCGCCCGTATCTACTATTTGTTTAAGGCTCTCGTCGCCGGCCATCACAATGAGCGCACCCGTCTTGGTCGATGCCATATGACGGCAGGCCTGCGTGATCTCTAATATCTGCTGACGGGAAGCAGCTTCGTCTTCGGGGTTGCTGCGGAATAGTTTCCAGGATGAGAAACGCGAACCGACACGGTAGAAGAAAAGACGAATCTCTTCCTGGAAGATGACGATGAGCGCAATGGCGCCGACGGAGATAATCCGGTCGAAAAGCGCACCGGTGAGGTCGAGTTGGAAAACGAAACTGACGAGGAACCATACCACGAGAAAAGCGAGGATGCCCCAGAAGAGGTTCGACGCACCCGTTTTACGTAATAGACGGTAGGTCTCGTATAAAATGCAGGCTACTAACAGGATATCGATTACATCCTTGAAGCCGAAGGAAAAAGATAGAAAATGCATATAATTTCTCTAATTCACTAATTCTCTAAACTAACAACTCAAAGAGTTGTATGGTCTGCCTCGTAGCAGCGACATCATGCGTGCGGAGGATGTCTGCGCCGTGCTCGAGAGCATATAACTGCAACTCCTGGGTAGGCATGAGGCATGTCTCGGGCGTCAGACCCAAAGGCTTGTATAGCATCGATTTGCGACTGATGCCGACCAATATGGGACGGTTATACGCGCGTAGTGTATCCATGCGACTCATGCACGTATAGTCCGCTTCCGGTGAACCGATGAATCCGAATCCCGGATCGAGGATAAGGTCCATATCGCTCATCTCCGTCTTGCGGGAGGGCAGCTCCAACTCGCCCCGCAACGTCCATATATAGGGCACTTTGTATCGGCGTATCACACCGTACATCGCTTCGCATCCGCCGGAAATATCATTGATGATCATCGGTCCGAAAGTATCCAGCGCCCGACGGGCTATCTCCGGACGAAATGTATCCAGCGACATGGCGGCATCCGGTAGTGCTTTTTGGATGGCTCGAAAAGCCGGTTCAAGTCGTTGCCATTCTTCCTCTTCCTCGACCGGCGTACTACCCGGACGGGTGGAGCAAGCACCTATATCAAGGATATCCGCTCCCTCCTCAATCGCCTGAGTCGCCCAGGACACGATTTGGTCGCTACCGGACAAACGGGATGCCGAATAAAAACTGTCCGGCGTCACGTTACCAATGGCCATAATTTTTGCTTTCACGCTGCAAAGATAGCGCTTTTTTTGCAAAAAATTGACGTTTTTAGGAAAAAAATGCATTTTTTTTTAATTTTTTATGCAAAACGTTAGTATGTTTGAGAAAAAATGTGTATCTTTGCAGGCTGAAACGTGTGCGCATGTACGAATGTGTGCATTATGTGAAGAAATTTATTAAATAAAAATAGTATGAAAAGCGTAAGTAAGTTTCTATTGATTGCTTTAGTCGCAATGGTAGCGATGTCTTGTAACAAGCGTGAGTTGAATACCCGCGTGAGCAACACCACGGGTTGGAACTATTTCGACCAACGTACCACGAATTTCGAAGCCAATGAAGGAGTGGGTAATGTGCATCCTGTCGGAATGGTGCCTATTCAGGGTGGTTCGTTTACGGTAGGAGAGAAAGATGAGTTTATCACTTCTCCGCGTAACAACGAGACACGTACGTTGACCGTCAGTTCGTTCTTCATGGACAAGTACGAGGTGACGAACCTGAACTGGAACGAGTATCTCCATTGGTTGGATTTCGTGTTCGGCGCAGTTGCTCCCGAATTGGTGGACCAGGCTCGTCCGGACCACACCGTATGGCGTGAGGATCTGGCTTACAATGATCCGTATGAGGACAATTACTTCGAGCACCCTGCTTTCTCGTTCTATCCTGTTGTGGGCGTAACATGGGAGCAGGCTATGGCATACTGCCAATGGCGTACCGACCGTGTGAATGAGATGGCGCTCATTAACGCCGGCGCTATCGTCGTTCCGCCGTTCGCTGACCTTCAGCCGACCGATGACGAAGCATATAAGGACGAGTGGGAGCAGCAGACCGGATACGAGATGTATTCGTATGAGGAAGTAAGCCCCGAGGATCCTGAGCAGACCGTGACCATGTATCGTCCGAGCTTCGAGTGGATTCGCGATAAGTTTGTATTCAATACCGAGAAATACCTGATGGATGACAGCTATGTACCGGAGTACGGTCGTCGTCCGAAGACGGATAGTTACGGCGTTGAGCGTAAGGTCAATATCGCCGATGGTATATTCGTTACCGGTTATCGTCTGCCGACCGAGACCGAGTGGGAGTTTGCGGCATATGCTCCAGTAGCGGGTGAAGACGGTTTGACGATAGAGGGTAAGATTTATCCTTGGTCAGGCTATCATCCGCGTGACATGTCGAAAAAGAACCTCGGTATGATGCAGGCTAACTTCGTTCGCGGACGAGGCGATATGATGGGTGTCAGCGGTGCGCTGAATGACCGTCACGTCATCACCAACCCGGTGGATGCCTTTGAGCCGAATGACTTCGGATTGTATAACATGGCCGGTAACGTTAACGAGTGGGTAATGGATGTATATCGTGAGACCACGTTTCAGGACGCTTCCGAGTATAACTCCTATCGTGGTAATATCTACAGCCGTCCGGTATTGGATGAGAACGGTAAGTTCGAGATGGATTCCGTAGGCTGCATCAAGATCACATGGGGTAAAGAGGATGATAAGCGTGACGTATTGGATGGCGACTTCGCCAGCCTCATTGACACCGATTATCCGCTGGATACTGTCGGTATCGAGAATCTGACGGAGATCAAGAATGACCCGACCGATGTACTGGCACCGCGTGTAACGCGCAAGAGTCGTGTTTATAAAGGTGGTTCTTGGGCAGACCGTATCTATTGGCTCAACCCGTCCAACCGTCGTTATCTCGACCAGGACAAGGCTTCGTCGAAGATCGGTTTCCGCTGCGCAATGTCCACGCTGGGTGACCAGATTCCGAGTGGTATGTAAAATTGTAAATTGTAAATTATAAATTATAAATCATAAATTTGAAATCATAAATGCAATTTCCTGATAATCTTCGCTATACAAGCGAACATGAATGGATTCGAGTAGAAGGTGATGAGGCGTTTGTCGGCATCACGGACTATGCGCAGTCGGAGTTAGGTGAGATTGTTTTCATCGATGTACCTACCTTGGGGGAGACTGTGGGACAGGGAGAGGTATTTGGTTCCATAGAGGCCGTAAAGACCGTCAGCGATCTGAATATGCCGGTATCTGGTGAGGTGCTGGAAATCAACGGCGCTTTGGATGCGCAGCCCGAATTGGTGAATAATGACCCGTACGGCGAGGGATGGATTATCCGCATTGCCGTGAAGGATGCTGCCGAACTGGATAGCCTGATGGATGCCATGGCATACGAGGCAAGTCTCTAAGACCTGTAGCCTCTATTATCCTTAATAAATTATCGCCCGCACGCCCACGCGTGCGGGCTTTTTTATATGTAAATAGGTGCAAAAATGACAATAAAATAAAACATTTTATGTTCTATCATTCTGTAATCTAATTGCAAAGTAAAGTTTGCAAAATGCAATTAAAAGCGATTTTTTTCGTCATTTTGTTGCTCGCGTGATAAAAAAGTAGTAATTTTGCGCATTGATTATTGTATTTAAGGTACGTATATGTGCACTCATTTCTACATATGGATAAAATCTAAAGTGCAAGCGCTGTGTTTAACAGTGTTCATTCTTGGTTTCATTATCAGCTCTCAAGGGCTGCAGGCGCAAGTAAATATTACTGCGCCGTATTCGATGAGCTTTGAGCCGGAGGAAGCTGCCGAATTGGCTAACTGGGTACTGAATCCGGGAGAGAAAGCGTCTGAGCAAGAAGATCAATGGGTGATAGGAGAAGCTACGCATAATGACGGTCGTTATGCGGCATATATCTCTTCCAACGGAGGTGCGGATGCGATGTTCGCTACCACAACGAATATTCAGTATATGTATCGTGATTTGCTCCTTCCGGCCGGCCAGTATGATTGCAGTTTTGATATCCGTTGTATAGGAGCGCCTAACGCTACGATGTCTGCCGGTATAGGACCGGCTTCTATGGTTAAGTTGGAAGGTGGCCCGACTTCTGTTATTCCCGAGAATCTTTTGACCTATATTCCTTCGGACGTACT
Organism: Paludibacteraceae bacterium; assembly: GCA_017478035.1. Lineage (GTDB taxonomy): Bacteria > Bacteroidota > Bacteroidia > Bacteroidales > Paludibacteraceae > Colicola. Next base: position 22,954 of record JAFVHA010000044.1, read on the forward strand.
TCGTGTCCGCGGTGTCTCCAAATGGAAGAATATTTCTTTCCAGTTCTCGTCCAATGGATCCCGAGTGCTGCGATTGTTCTTTGTATGGCAGAATTCCAACCGCGATACCACGATGTCCATCATTGGTGCTTGTGTGGATAATATTCAGATAGCCACCCGTTCATGCGCCAAGCCCCGTTCCATAACCGCCGAAGCGCGTAATGATTCGTTAATTGTGCAGTGGGAAGGAAGTAGTGAAGAGTATGTGCTGGAGTATCGTAAGTGCGGTCGTACCAAATGGCAGGTGCAATCCGGTATCTATACCAAGCAGTATGTACTGGAAGGTGTGGAAGAGGGGGCATATGACATCCGCGTGAGAGGTATCTGCAACGGAAACAGCTCGAGTGCGTACACCTATCTCAATGCGTTTGCGGTGTACTATCCGGATAGGCATTGTATTGATTATGTGCATCTGGAGGACAATCCCAACGCGATAGCCACCTACGGTACGTACGCCAATCCGTATGAGACGGTAGGAGTGGTGGATTTTGGTGTGGATGATAAGTTCTCACGCCATGTGGTGAATTGGAGTTCGGAGGCTACCGATCCGCGTACCAAAGGCAAGTTGCGTATTGTGCCGGACGGTGCATTGGCATCTGTTCGTTTGGGTAACTGGAATGTGGGGGCTGAGGCCGAAGCAATTTCCTATACATATGTTGTAGATGCAGAGACCGCGGCGATTCTGTTGGTTCGCTATGCCGTTGTCTTGGAGGATCCGGAGCATACTGTAACCGATCAACCGCGATTCACCCTGGAGATTATGGACCAGTATGGCGAACTGATCAGTCCGGATTGCGGATATGCGGATTTCTATGCCGATGCAACTCGCGAGGGATGGCATACGGAGGGTAGCGGAGCGAATATGGTCACATGGAAGGACTGGACGACTATCGGTCTGAATCTGGAAGACAGAGACGGCGATACGCTCACGGTGCGTTTGACAACCTATGACTGTAATTGGGGTGGCCACTATGGTTATGCCTATTTCACCTTGGATTGTGCGGCAGCACGTATCGTGGGAACAAGTTGCGGTGACGAAGCCCAGATGTCTGTCACGGCGCCGGTAGGTTTCGATTACGAGTGGTTTGACAAATACGACAATCTTGTTCCCGATTCGATGCTCGGGAATGACGGAATGACCTTGCTGGTGGATGCATCGGATACAACGACCTATCGTTGCCATTTGAGTTATAAAGAAGAGCAGTCTTGTGGTTTTGATTTGTATTCATCGGCCCGTCCGCGTTTCCCGATAGCTGCTTTCGAATGGGAGTATGCTCCTGCGGAATGCCGCAATCGTGTGAAATTCACCAACAAGAGTCATATCATGACCAAGTATAACAATGTGATAGAGTACCATTATGACCAGCCGTGTGATGAGTTTGAGTGGGACTTCGGTAACGGCCAGGTGGGCGCAGACCGCAATCCGGTCGTGATATATCCGAGTGAGGGAGGACGCTTCCCTGTGACCTTGATTGCGTATATAGCGGAAGGTCGCTGTCTCAAGGATACGATGTTGTATATAGATATACCGGCTATCGGAGATGTGGCGCAGACGATCGATACGGCCATTTGTGACGGCAGTTATGTTGTTTTCGGCCGCTATTATGCCGGCTTGACGGGATTATATACGGATAGTTTGAAAACGTTTGCCGGGTGTGACAGTATTGTTTCGTTAAACCTGACCGTCAATCCGGTGACCAATGCGTATGTAGGTGATACTACTGTTTGCGCAGAGATCCCGTTGACGATTGACGGGCAGACATATAAATTGAAAGAATCGGGCAAGTTCTACCGTTTCTACAAGAATCAGTTTAACTGCGATTCTACCTTGTGGATGAATGTAACCGTGTTGGATTCCATTTTGCCGGAAGTGACGGTACGCGTGATGAGTGAGTCGCCCAATTCAGGAGCAATCTTTATTACCGGTACCGGATATGACTACTATACGGTGAACGGCGGGGCGCATATGAATGCCGACTCTATTACTGGACTGAACGGCGGTTCGTTCGAACTGGAGTTCTTCAATAGTTTTGGATGCTCCGTGATACGCGAAGCGAGCGTGAGTGTATGCATGCCGAATTGGATATACCAGCGCTGGGGCGATGTGCTGTCCCTGAAGAATGCGAATGTATTAGGCTTGGATTCGACTGTGCATCAGTTTACAGATTATCAGTGGTTTAAGAATAACGAACCGATACCTGGAGCAAACCTCTCCTACCTGTACGTGGAGCAGGGCTTGGATACCGCTGCCACCTATCATTTGGAGATGGTCCGCGTGACGAACAAAGAGAAAGTGGCCACCTGTCCGTTCAAGCCGGTAGCTGCACAAGAGCAGCTGGTGGTATATGTATACCCGTCTCCGGTTCGTGCAGGCGGTGTATTGACTGTCAAAGTGAGCGCTGCGGCTACGGCGAGAATAGTCAATATGTTAGGCGAGGTGGTAATGACCCAGGCGCTGAATGAAGGCGAGAACAGCATTACGATGTCTGTCCCGGCCGGGGTATATGTGGTACAAGTAACGATCGGCAACGAGACTCGCGTCAGTCGTATCAGTGTAGTGGAATAAGGAGGAATGGGGATGAGAAAAGCAATCTATTACATATTGGTTATACTGCTCGCTTTGAGTCAGACGATGACAGCTGCTCCGGCGAAGAAAAAGAGCAAATCCAAGAAACAGGCCGCTTCTGCCAAGACATGGAAGGGTGCCAATCGCAATATCCATCATGTGGCGATGTGGGGCGGCGTAGGATATAGCGGTCTGGTGAATAAATATGATAACAATAAGTTCACCGGCGGTGTAGGAGGCTTGATAGGTGTAGGATACGAATATAAATACGACCATTTCATCTTGAATGCCGGTCCCGAGTTCCGTATCTTCTCCTCGGCGGATAAGATCACCTTCCCTACATCGTACGACGTGTCGATGATAGGCCCGGGGTATAATCAGACCAAGCACTACACGTTTACGGAACCCATGCCGGAGGATCATCTGGTGGGTCAGGTGACATTGCCGATCATGGTGGGCGGTATTTGGAATAGCGTTTATTTCCTTGCGGGTATGAAAATCGGTTATACGGTATTAGGGTCGTATAGTCAGAAAAGCAAGATATCCACCTCTATCACTGATGATGCGGCTTATGACCCCTCTTGGGTGAACATGGCCAACCACGGGGCGATTAACGATGACCCGTACAGCGCGAAAGGCAAAACAAACTACGGCTTGGATATTATTGCTACTGCCGAAGTAGGCGTGAATATCAATGGTCTGCTGGGGCAGCAATGGAATGAAGATAACATGAAGCGCCGTTTCCCGTGGCATATGCGCGCAGGCGTCTTCGTGGACTATGGAATAAAGAACCTCACTCCGGCCTCGCAAGGCTCAATGGCGATGGTTGATGAAAAGGCTATGAATACCCGCTCGCTGCATGTCTCCGATTGGGCGAACGGACGGATGAACAGTCTGTTGGTCGGCGTTAAGTTTACGGCCTTGCTGCAGATGAATAAGCCGCAGCCGCCGAAGCCGCAGAAACCGGCGATGGTGCTGGATGTAACGGATATCATGACGAACAAGGCGATTGCTGCCGCTACGGTGGAGATCACGCCTACGGAGGCCAAGAAACCGCGTACTGTCAAGCGTTCGACCAACAACAAAGGACGAATGGTGGCCAAGCTGAATGCCGGTCCGTACCATCTGCGTCTGACTCATCCGGATTATATTGCGATGGAGCATGATTACAGCCATGGTGATTTCGGAGATACGCTTACTTTGGCGATGCAGCCGCGTCCGGACTTCCGTTTCTATGTGCGCGATGCCAAATCCGATTCGTTGTTAGCGGCACAGGTGACCTTCATCAATTCGGCGAACGAAGCCCTCATCGATTCCATGGCCACGGATGCAGCTACCGGTTACGGTCATCTGCGTCTGCCGCTCAATACACCGGTACGTATCCATATCGAGGCGGCTAACCACCTGGCGTTGACGCAGGCCGTTGGAGATATAGGAGGACAAGAGACCTATCGTCTCGAACCGATTATTAAGAAACGTGTGATCATCTTGCATAACCTCTTCTTCGCTACCAACAAGACTACCATCCTGCCGGAGTCGGAGACCGGGTTACAGGATCTCTATACCTTGCTGGCGGAGAATCCGGATATACGCATCCGCATCACGGGACATACCGATAACGTAGGTAGCGAACGTGCCAACCAGAAATTGTCCGAAGGTCGTGCCAATAGTGTACGGGATGATTTGATCAAGCGCGGTATCAATGCAGAGCGTATTGAGGCGGAAGGTAAGGGTGAGACCCAACCGATTACCACCAATGATACCGAAGAAGGCAGGGCTCAGAACCGCCGTGTAGAATTTGTAATATTGTAAATCGAATTGAAAAAATATCTGTACATACTATTGCTCAGTCTGCTGTCGGTGACGATGGCCGCACAGGTAGTGTACCAATGCGATTTTGAGGACGAAGAGGAGCGTGCGCAATGGGTACTGAATACGGGTAACCAGGGACCCAAATGCGCCAATAAATGGTATTTGGGAGTAGCGGGTAATCATGCCCCGGATGCCCAATACGGCCTTTTCATATCTTCAGATGGCGTGGAGCCTTCTTACGATGCTTCCAAGACGATGTTTGTTGTCTGCTATCGCGAACTGACCATACCGGCCGGAGACTATGATGTCTTTTTCGACTGGCGCTGCAACGGTAAGCGTACGGGCGAAGAAGGTTTCTATCTGTGCTGGGTGCCTGAATCCGTTTCTACCAATTCGAATATGGCAACAGCCGACCTGCCGGCTTGGGCAAAGGATGAACAATATCTCCTGGCGCCTTGTTTCCATGGAGTAACCTCATGGGATATCGGGCATCTGGAGTGGTCTTTGCCGGAAGAGCAGACGCGTAAACTGGTAATTATTTGGTATAATACGCGGGGTAGTGCAGCCGGTCCGGCCGCTTGTATCGATAATATAGAGATCGTTGTGAAAGGAACATGTCCGTTGCCCACGAATTTCAAGCATCAGATCAATAATGATGCCAGTGTGACGATTGACTGGCAGAGGAACGGTATCTCTGTCTTCGATGTGCGGACATATGATTATCAGACCGGAGAATGGCAGATGTTCCCGGATATGACCAATAACCGAATCACGCTGTACGGTTTGTCGGAAGGCTTCCATGATATCTATGTTCGTCCCCATTGCACGGACGGTGACGGAGTGGGCCAGTTCGAGAAATACAGTTTCTTCATGTACCATAAGGGGGAGCGTTGTATTGACTATATGGATTTAAGTACGAATACCTGTCGGGTGGGAGACAATAACCATCCTCTTGGTACGCCCAAAGTGGAGGATCACGGATATGCCGATTATGAAAATTCACTCCATACCTTACATTATGTGCCCGATGAGCGTGATCCGTATACGGACGGTACGTTGCTCACCAAACCGGCAGATGCTTTGGCATCAGTGCGTTTGGGGCGCTATGCACCTACTTTCGGAGCGGCTTGTGAATATAAATATAAGGTGCCGGATGATGACAAGGCCATTTTGAAAGTACATTATGCGGTGGTATTGCCTGCTCCTCACGAACCGCAGGATAACCCCACTTTCCGCTTGGAGATACTGGCAAATAACCGCTCGTTGGATTACGGATGCGGTATCGTTGATTTTATTGCTGATCCCTCGGTATCCAGCGGTTGGAAGTCCATTGGGGATGAATCGAATAAGATAACATGGAAGGACTGGACGGAACTCGCAATCAATCTGCGTGATTATGTGGGCCAGACAATCACGGTGCGCCTGATGGTTACCGGATGTAAGATGTCGGCGCACGGTGCCTATGCTTACTTCACGCTCGATTGCGAATCCGGCGAGATGTCGGGGCTCAATTGTGGAGAAGATAATCCGACGACTACCTTCACGGCGCCTTCCGGCTTTAATTATGAATGGTATCTGCCGGATAATCCGGGTCAGATCCTTTCTACCAAGCAGACATTCACCATCGATCCGATGGATACGCTTCTCTACAATGTGGATATCATTTCGCAAACCAATACCAAATGCTACTATACGATGGAAGCAAGCGGTATTCCGCGTTTCCCTGTGGCCATCGCCGATGCGAAGAACGAAGTGGTGAAATGTCAGAATGAAGTAACTTTCCATAATCAGTCTTGTGTGTACTACAAGAATCAGGTGACGGAAAAAGAATATACCAAGAAAGAAGGCGTGGACCGTGTCTATTGGGATTTTGGAGATGGTACCGTTTCTACGCTGAACGATGAATATGTAACCCATACCTATCCCGATACGGGCGGAGTATACACGGCTACGCTCTATGCGTATCTCAATGGAAACGATACCGTTTGTGCCGCCGAAAGTCAGATAGTGGTGGAGTTGGCGGATGTGCGTATCCCTCCGCGTGACGTGCATATCTCCATCGGCTCGATGTATGATGGCAAAGTGTACTGGAATCCCTATGAGTTTGATACGGTGTATGTGTTGCCTTCCGGTTGCGAAGAAAGAGTGCATGTCTATGTGCACGAGCGTAATTTTGAGCAGTCCGCTTCTTTCTGTGAAGGAGGCGTATATGAAATAGGAGACCAGAAATTCACAGAGTCCGGTACCTATGTGGTGAATCTGAAAAGTCAGTGGGATTTGGATAGTATCGTTACATTGACTCTGGAGGTGGAGCCGGCATTGCGTATTGAGTTGGCGGACACAATCGGGGTCTGCGGTGATCAGGCGAATGTGAATTTCCCGATTCAGATAACCCAGGGTAAGTTGGATAGTATCTTTATCCGCTTCTCCAAACCTGCCATTGAAGCAGGCTTCGATTCGGTGTATGCGTTTGGTGAGGTAACGGAACCGGTAATCAGTTTGCCCAAGCATATCCTTCCGGGCTATTATCCGGCTACGCTCCGTTTGGGTACGCCGCGTTGCCCGACGCCCGATGTGCCCGTGGTGGTTAAGGTAAGTTATCCGTCGGCTATCGTGGCGCAGAAAGACGGTCTCATCGCCCTGCTCAATGACCAGTATAACGGCGGTTATACCTTCACGCGCTATCAGTGGTATCGTAACGGAGTCTTGATGACGGGTGAAGACCAATCGTATCTGATTGTAGGAGAAGGAGATCTCGGGGCACAATATACGGCCGTTTTGACCCGTTCGTCGGACGGCGTGACGGTGACAGCATGCCCGATTATCTATAATGGAGCGCAGGGTATAGACGGTGTCATGACGGAAGACGGACCATGGATGTTGATGGATATGATGGGTCGTGTAGTGGTTCCGCTCACGGAAGCACGGATGCAGTCTGTGCCGGTGGCGCCGGGAGTATATATATTGGTTCAAACCAAGAATCACAAGACCTCTAAGATTGTTATCCGCTAATGAAGTTACGCGCTTACATAGTATCCCTCTTGGTGGCACTGGCAACGATGTCGGTAGCTGCACCGCGGTATAGTACGGGCGGCGTATCGCATTGGCTGGGTATCTCGTTGACAGGAGTCGAGGCTACGCCGATATTGGATAAGAAGACGGACGCATACGCCAAGGCGGGCGGAGGAGGACAACTGACCTTGTTGTACGAACTGCATAAGGGGCATTTCTTCTTCAATGCCGGATTGGGCGCGGATTATATAGTGACGAACTGTGCCTTGGATGCCTATCATGATGAGTTCCCTCGTGTGGATTTCACGGGCGAACCGGTGCTCTACCGCTATGTCTATTCCGATTTGAAGGAGCAGCAAACGCAAGTGCGAATACTGTTGCCGGTTCAGTTCGGCTACCGCTTCGGCAGGTGGGTGTATGCCGGTTTGGGAGCTACTGTGCGTTTCCAACCGATCATGAATAAGACAGTCACTACTGCCCGGATGTTTACCGAGGGAGAATACGAGCGCTTTATTCAGCCTATCCGGAATGCACCGGCGTATGACTATCGTGCGGAGGCTGAATACAAAGGAAACAGCCTTGTGCGCTCGGCTACGAATGAGGTGGCACTGGAGGCGGAAGTGGGAGCACGAATCCCGCTCAAAGCGGTGCAGATGCGTATTGGCGCTTATGTGGGATATGATCTGCCTTTGCAGTCTTATAACGCCAAACGGGCCAACATGACGCTGATTGACTATACGGAGGATCCGAAGATACGCTTCAACAGTTTGCTGGATTCGCCGGTACTGAACAAAGACGCGCAACGTGTGCGCGCAGGCTTGCGCGTCACGTTCCTATTTAATGTTACGCGCAAGACGTCGTCTTGTATGTGTATGAATGATTAACACAGAAAACTCAATTTTGAGTCTGTTTATTATAATTATTAATTAAAAACAATCAAGTTATGAGAAAAACTTTACTCACGGCATTGTTGATGATATGTATGTCGTTGACAGTGTTCGCAGCCAAAGAGGATCTCTATGTGCTGCATGCTGACTTTGAGGAAGGTTCTGCATTACCTGAAGGCTGGACATCCGAGTCACTGTTTGGTGACCAGGCATGGCTGGTGGAGCAGGATGCATTGAGCTATCCCAATGGAGCAGCTTCCGGTAAAGGTCGCGTAGCTTTGCGTAATGTCACACAACAGACGCAAGGTTTCGTGACGCGTCTCGTCTCGCCCGTTATGGACCTTACGGAACTGACGGCGCAGCCGATGCTTATCTTCTCTCATGCACAGATGCAGCGCTCCGGCGATGTGGATGTGCTCCGCGTGTATTACCGTACTTCGCCCGAAGGACGATGGGTACAGATGGCGGAATATACGGAGAAGATCACCAAATGGCAGGCGGATACGCTTTACCTGGATGCCTACAGTACCAAAACGTATCAGATTGCCTTTGAGGGAACCGATCGTTTTGGACGCGGTATTGTGCTGGACGATATTATTGTGCGTCCGGACATTGTTTGTGAAGATGCGCGGGATATCCGTGCTCGTTCGATTTCGGGTAACGAAGCTGTCATCGAATGGGGTGGTAGCTTGGACACCGACTCGTTCGAGGTAGTGGTATCCACGAAATTCTACTCTTCTATCGAAGAGGTGGATTGGTCGGATGAAGCGATTATCCAGCATGTCTTCCTATACGATTTTGTGGATAGCCTGAAAAATCTGGATATCAACACGTCGTACTACATCTACATCAAGGCATACTGCCCCACCTTGGAAGGACAATGGGTTGGCGGATTGATCAAGACGCTCAACAGAGTGCAGATTCCTTTTGTAGAGCATTTCGATGCTCCTTACAACAAGGATAATCCTTCGCAGGCTCCCAACTGGACCTATGGTACCAGTATGTATCAGGATGACGGTGTTACGATGAAAGCCATTCCCTACTTGACCAACTATCGTACGGAGAGTATGTGGAAAAACTATTCGCCGAATGCTACTCCGGCGCTGGAGTTCGCTGCGGCTATCAATGCCAAGGCTTTGCCTGCCGGCGAATTTGCATATGCGGCTTCGCCTGAAATTGACATCGAGCGCATCCAGGATGCTTATGTGGATTTCTGGGGAACGAGTTATCTGTATGATCCGGAGTATAGCGAGTCTGAGCACTATGCATCCGGTATTATCGTCGGTGTGATGGATAATCCTGCCGATTATTCTACCTTTGTGCCGGTGGATACATGCTATGCTGTGAATAAATACAAGTTTGATTTCTTCCGTGTGAAGTTCGATAAATATACCGGCAACGGTAAGTTTATTGCTTTCGCAGCTGATTTTGATGAGCAACTGTTGTTCTTCGTGGACGAAGTAACCGTTGGTTCGATCAAAGAGCTGGCACGTCCTGTGGATATCAAAGTGAGAGATTTCACGCCGACTTCCGCTGTAGTTGAGCCTACACTTGTCGGTGCTTCCGCATGGAATCTGATTGTATCGGATGTCAAGACTGAGGAACCGGATAAACTCAAGCCCGCTAATATTCTGTTGAGTTTGGAGAACATCCCGGTTTCCAAGAAAGATACATTCATTGAGATTGCCAATATGCAAGGCAAATGGGTACGCTTCTATGTACAGGCTGTGCAAGGCGACAAGAAGAGCGAGTGGTCTTATGCGCAGAAGTACATGATGCCGAACTCGTTGGCATCAACGGCGCTGCCCAAGACTTGGGATTTCGAGTCCAAAGGTGCGTATTCTTATACCGAGATTTGGGACTACACTTCCCAGAGCGCTAGTACCTTAGGCTATCTGGCAGATGGAATCATCTCGCATGTATTCCATTATGCAGACGGTTATATCAACGGTTCTTCGGAAACAAGTGCTCATGGCGGCAGTTATTCCTATCACCTCAAAAAGCGTAACAGCTACAGTCCGTATGCCGTATTCCCGCAGATGGATAGCCTGCAGAACAAGATGTTCACGTTCTTCTACAAGGACGCTATGGGTTCCGGTTATTCGCAGCCGTATTATCAGATCGGTGTAATGAGCGACCCGCATGACACGACCACCTTCGAACTCATCAAAGAGTATAACGATGCTCAGGATGGCGTTTGGAAGAAAGGTGAAGTCATCTTCTTGAATTACACAGGCGACGCACGTTATATTGCTATCCGTTTGGTAGACGGCCCGAATACGATTAAGGGCAAAACGGCTTCCGGAAATATTGATGATGTCACGATTTCTGCTTTTGACGGTTGCATCAAGCCGCTGAATGTGGAGGCTGTTGCCGAAGACAGTGCAATCACCATCAAGTGGGATGCAAATGGTATGACTAAATGGGCGGTGGCTGTTTCCGAGAACTGGGAGAACCAAGAGCTCTATATCCGCGATACGGTTAATACCAACCAGATTACCGTTAAGAATCTGAAGCCTCATACTGTTTATACCTATCAGATCACGACGCTGGTGGATGCTAAGAAAGCTCCGTCCGATATCTTTACGGTTAAGACCTTGTGTGCTCCGTATGAATTGATTCCGTATTCGGAGGGCTTCGAGGATGCTCCGACCAATACATCGTTGCCTGAGGTTCCGAACTGCTGGACGATTCCGCAGATTAAATACTCTTCAAGTAGTTCGTCAGGCGGAAGTTCCACCTATTATTATCCGCACGCATACAATAGTAGCAGTTCCGCTCATAGTGGAAGCATATACTTGCAACTGGGTTATTCGTCTATCAAAGACTCAATGTATGCCGCACTACCTCGTTTGGAGAAAGACCTGAGATTGCTTCAAATGTCGTTCTTTATCCGTGGTATCAGTTCGTATGTGAACGATACATTGTATGTGGGTGTAATGTCCGACCCGAACGATTTTGCTACCTTCGATACGGTTTATACCTTTACGGTAACCGGTATGGACTATAAGGAACATATCGTTAACCTGTCTTCGTATGCAGGTCAAGGTAACTATTTGGCTTTCTACAAGCCTTATACAAATCACTATTACATGATTGATGATGTAGAAGTGAAAGAATTACCTGAGTGCGAAAAGGTATTTGATATTAAGGTTAAGGGCATTCACGACCGTGG
>JAFVHA010000089.1 GCA_017478035.1 Paludibacteraceae bacterium
GCCACTTCTTCTTCGAGGTTATTGGCGAACGCATGAAACTCCTGACCGCTGGTCATAGGCACGGCGTCTTGCAGTTGCGTACGTCCCATCTTGATGGAATCGTTGAACTCATCTCCTTTCTTGCGCAGCGATGCGATGAGTCGTTTGAGTTCCTCTTCGAGTCCGCGGTTCATGCGGATGAAAGCATAGCGGAAAGCGGAAGGGTAGGCGTCGTTGGTGGATTGTGCGCAGTTCACATGGTCGTTCGGCGAGCAAAACTGATACTCGCCGCGTTGGTGACCCATAATCTCCAGCGCACGGTTGGCGATAACCTCATTGGCGTTCATATTGACCGTTGTTCCGGCACCGCCTTGTACCATGTCCGTGGGGAACTGGTCATGCATCTTTCCGTCAATAATCTCACGGCAGGCTTGTGCGATAGCTTTGTAAATCTCATCGTTGATAACGCCTAAGTCATGGTTTGCCTCCACTGCCGCCAGTTTGATATACGCCATGGCGATGATATACTCCGGGAAGTCGGACATCTTAAGGTTAGACACCTTGTAATTATTGATACCACGTTGCGTCTGTACGCCGTAGTACGCCTCGGCCGGTACTTGCAACTCGCCGAGAAGGTCGGACTCTATTCTGTATTGCATATATAATGAATAAATTAAAGATTACGAATTAAGAATTAATGATTTGACGAACTCGACGCGGTTGAAACACTGCAGGTCGGTCATTTGTTCGCCTAACCCGATATACTTGACGGGTATCTTGAACTGGTCGGAGATGCCGATGACCACGCCGCCTTTGGCTGTTCCGTCGAGTTTGGTGATGGCGAGGGAGGACACTTGTGTCGCGGCAGTGAACTGACGTGCCTGTTCAAAGGCATTCTGTCCGGTAGAGCCGTCGAGAACCAGCATGACGTCGTGCGGTGCGTCCGGCACCACTTTCTGCATCACATTCTTGATTTTTGTGAGTTCGTGCATGAGGTTGATCTTGTTATGCAGTCGTCCGGCCGTATCGATAAGAACCACATCGGCATCATTGGCCTTTGCGCTCTGCAGAGTATCATATGCTACCGAGGCAGGATCGGAGCCCTGTTGCTGTTTGATGACAGGAATACCAACCCGTTCGCCCCATATGCATAACTGCTCTACGGCGGCGGCACGGAAGGTATCTGCCGCTCCGAGGTACACTTTCTTTCCTGCGGCTTTGTATTGGTAAGCAAGTTTTCCGATGGTGGTTGTTTTGCCTACGCCGTTGACACCTACCACCATCACCACGTAGGGTTTTGCAGGCAGCGGAGCCGAGAAATCAAGTACTTCCTCTACGTTGTTCTCTTGCAGCAGCGAAGCGATCTCATCCACAAGCAGGTTGTTCAGTTCGCTTGTCCCTACATACTTGTCCCGCTTCACGCGTTCTTGCACGCGTTCAATGATACGCAGCGTGGTTTCCACACCGACGTCAGAAGTGATAAGCGCTTCTTCAAGGTTATCCAAAACATCATCATCGATGGTGGATTTACCGGCGATTGCGTGTCCGATCTTACTGAGCACGGACTCTTTGGATTTCTCCAAACCTTTGTCCAGTGTCTCTTTTTTCTCTCTGTTAAATAATCCGAAAAAGGCCATATTTATTTATGATTTCAAATTTATGATTGATGAAGGTAATAATACCGCTTGATGAATAGCAGATAGGCGGCGCATAAAACAATAATCGTGCTGAGAGCATATACCCAATGGTCGCGACTGATGAGAATCAGCCCGAAGGAAACGATGAGTTGCATCGTCATATAAGCTATCGAGACTATCCCGTGCGGTATGTTCAGTTCGTTCGCCATGAGTTGATATGCATGCTTGCGATGGGCTTGGCATATGTTTTCGCGCAGAAGGATACGGTGGAAAATAGTCAGCAACGTGTCCACACCATACACAGCCAGCAATAGTATATACGTCATATCGCCTGTCTGAAGGATCAGTTTGCCGATAGGCAGCAGAAGGATAAAAGCCATTCCGATACTTCCAACGTCTCCGGCAAAACAGATGGCCTTGCCTTTTGGACGGAAATTGAAGAACGCAAAGATGAGGCAGGCGATGGAGATAACGATAAGGTACGACATCTCAATGAAGCCGAGCGACTGATTGATGATAATCAAGGGAATGAGGACTGACATGGAGTAACTGGCAGTGATGCCATTGATGCCGTCCATGAAATTATACGCGTTAATGATGCCGACAAACAGAATAAGCACCAACAAGGCTATCCACCATCTGTCCAATCCCCATAAGTGGAGATCAGCCATCATAAAAGCGACCGCAATCCCATGGATAATCAAGCGGACATAGGAAGGAAGGGAATGGATGTCGTCCCATAAACTGATGCCGCAAACGAGCGTAAGGCCGATAAGGAACCACGGGTACAGAAAGCCGAAGAAAGCGCTCCAAACCCACACGCCTATCAGGAAGATAATACCCCCACCAAGCAGCACTACCGAGTTGTGCGACGAGCGCTTATTGGGTTTGTCTATGATGCCGAGACGTTTTGCCAATCGGAAATACAGCAGTTCAATCACTACCAGCAAAACGGCAATTATACTATAAATGATACACGGATGCATATTGGGTTAATGCTTGCAAATAGAGGTTATGATATTATAAAAGGTTAAAAAGATGATTTTGAAATATTCACCGAGTGTCTGATGGTTGATATACCGCATGTTCAGTGCGATCTTTGCCGGAATAATCTCCTCAATATAGGTTTTGTCAGGGTCTGGTGACTGTGCCAAAAGTCGGTTCTCATCGATATACTCAATCGAGGCATAATCCGTAATCCCCGGACGCACGGATAAGACGCGTCGTTGTTCAGGTGTATAAAGATCCACGTACTTGCGTACTTCAGGACGCGGCCCGACAAGAGACATATCGCCGATGAATACATTCCATAGTTGGGGCAGTTCATCGAGTTTGAATCTCCTTATATAATATCCCGCGCGCGTGATACGCGGGTCACGTTCCCCGACAGTTATCTGTCCCATCTTCTCTGCGCCTATACGCATGGAGCGGAACTTAAGCAGATAGAAATCCTTGCCTTCTCTTCCTACACGTTGCTGCCGATAGAAGACAGGTCCAAAGTCGTCTATAATAATCCATAGAGCGACAATGAGAAAGAGAGGACTAAGTAAAATCAGTCCGGTCAATCCGGCTAATATATCGCACAGTCGTATGAGTGTTTTCATCTATGCGTCAGGATATCCGTAAATTGTTCGATGATATATTCAATCTCTTCGTCCGTCAATCGTGTATGCAACGGCAAAGTGATCTCATTGGCAAAATGAGCATAGGCATTCGGGAAATCCTTGATATCAAAGCCCAACTGCTTGTAAGCCGTCATCATCGGAAGCGGTTTATAATGCACATTCGTCGCGATGCCTCTTTCCGCCATTTTGACGATAATCTCTTGCCGTTCTTCAAGCGAAGCACCGGGAATACGCGTGATATAGAGGTGTCCGGATGACAGATGATCGTCCGAGTAATGATTAAGAACCTCTACACCCAGAGGCTTGAAGGCTGCATCAAAACGCTCGATGATTTCTCGGCGACGAGCCAGCAGGGCAGGGTAGCGCTTCATCTGTACCAGTCCGATAGCAGCCATGATATCTGTCATGTTGCACTTGTACCATGGTCCGACGATATCGTACTCCCACGCACCCAGTTGGGTTTTGGCGAGCGCATCTTTCGATTGACCGTGAAGCGAGAAGAGTTGTACTTGATGGTACAGCGCCTCGTTGTCAATTCCCGGAATAGTCCGCCAGGTAAGAGCTCCTCCTTCGGCGGTGGTGAAGTTCTTTACCGCATGGAAACTGAAGGCTGAGAAATCGGCTATAGAACCCACCATCTTCCCTCTCCATGACGCACCGAAAGCATGGGCAGCGTCGGCACAAATGGCTACGCGTCCGATAGCGCCTTGCAAGTCTGTATTGGGGCGGAAGAGCGCGCGTTTCTTTTCAACTATGGAAAACAGACGCTCATAGTCGCATGGGATGCCGGCTAAATCTACCGGAATAATGGCTTTGGTGCGTTCGTTGATGGCTGCCTCCACCGACTCATAATTCATTTCAAGAGAGTTCTCCTGAATATCGACGAAGACAATCTTGGCGCCTACATGCCATACGATGGATGCAGAGGCTGTATAGGTATAAGCGGGCACAATGACTTCATCGCCGGGACCGATACCCAGCAGATGAAGAGCCATCTCTGCACAGGCGGTCTGCGAATTAAGGCATACCGCACGCTCTGTACCGACATAGGCGGCAATCTGTTTCTCCAGTTCTTTGGTGCGAGGACCGGTTGTAATCCATCCGGACAGGATAGCATCTCTTACTTCGTTGACTTCTGCTTCCGTCATGTCAGGCGGAGAGAAAGGAATGTTGAATCGTTTCATATGAGATTGATTTTATCTTGCTGTTTTGTATATGATATTCAGTATTTTTTCGGGCATCAGTTTGGCCAGGGCGTACAAGAACGCATAGATATCTGCCTTAAGTCCGTAATGCAGCATCTTATTGACTCTTCTACGTAACTGAAGAATCGATTTAGCATGCTTGATACCTCTGCGGCGCTCAAAGAATACTTCGTTAAGCCGGAAGAAATAGAGGTATTCCGGTATATTGGCAAATTGACAGCCGTTGGCAAAACCCTGAGCCCACATAATGGTATCTTCGCCAAAATAGGTATCTTCCGGATATAAGCCTGCTTTCTCGAAATACGAGCGGCGGAACATAACGGTAGGATGGATCATACAATCTCTCTTGGAGAAGAAATCCAAACACTCTGCATGCGAGCCGGGCATTTGCTTGCGATAATATTCTTTGCCTTTGGCATCTATTTCAATTGCCCAAGTTCCCAAGCAGTCCGTCTGGGGATGGTTGCTAAAGAATGCCATCTGTTTCTCAAAGCGTTCGGGCGAGTTGATATCATCCGCATCCATACGCGCAACAAAAGAATAATTCGTTTGAGGCAGTATATATCCGAGCAGTAGATTCATCGATTTAGCCAAGCCTGCATTCTGCTCGTTTCTGTATATAAAGACGTTGCGGTCAGGCAAGGATTGCAGGTATGAGTTGATATCCTCTGCTATTTGGCCGTCAATACAAATATACAAATCAAAATCCGCATAGGTTTGCGCAAAAAGGCTTTCTACCGCCGATTGGACATAGGGCAACGAATCCCCTTTGTACACCGACATGATTACGGCCAGCGAATTGGTATTTCTTTTTTGGACTCCCATGATTGTATCATTCCTTTTGAGGCAATTTCAGTTCCACGATAAAATGCTGTTCGCGTTTCTCTACCGGTGGTAATTTCATATAATCCTTGTAGAGGTTGCGCAAGTACGGGTCGTATTTATTGGGTACATATACCTTGGTGCCTTCAAATTCCACTTCCTGCGCAGGTAGATATACGTCTCGGGGAAATATTTCTCCCGCATAGTATTTGCGTCCGGTTGGAATTCCCAGAGGCCGATCTTCTCTTTCAGAGGCTACAAAGCGGTCAAACCACCATACCCACTTGCGATGCGGAATGATGCCGAAGAGTTTGCCTAAAGCGCATTTGAAGCGATATCTGCGTTTCATATCCGGGTCAAGAGACATGAACTCTTTGAGATGCTGACTCGGATATTGTGCGTATAGCACCGTGATGGAGATAAACTGCAAGCCATTGGCAATGATGCCTTTCATTTTTTGACCCAATGAAGTTCCCGGCATCGCGTCTAACGCAAATACATCAATGGCGACTCCTTTCGGAAAAGGCATCTTCTCATCGCTGTAGATATCTACATTCCGGGTGTTTTTGCGATAAATCTTGAGAAATACATTTTTGGCATCAGTCTTTGCATTGGGGGCATCGAATTCATACTTTTCTCCCAGTTTTCCCTGCTCCAGGAGACGAATAAGCTGCTCGTAATCCCGTCTGGGCATCAATAAATCCAAATCGTCATCCCAAGGAATGAATCCATGGTGACGAATAGCCCCCAAACAACTGCCGCCACAAAGCATCACCGTTAGATGATGCGCTTTGCACAGACGATGAATATCCACGTACATAACTAACAGCTCTTTTTTCAGCGCTGCACTTTCCTCATCGGTCAGTTTACGTAGATAATCCGTACGTTTGGCCAATTCATTCATCAACTCTGAATCCGATTTCATAGGCTTATTTCTTGCGTCTTACATCTATAACTTCTCCGGTAGAGGCGGAGAAAACGGTATTAAACGAAGCGACAGCCACGTCCTCTGCCGGTAATAACGAGCCTTCGGGTTCATTGCCGAAATTCTGTACACGCATAGGGGTCTTCGTCCGTTCCGGATTGATGCAGTTGACGCGAATACCAAAGTCGTGCCACTCTTCGGATACGGCTTGAACAAAGTTGACAATGGCAGCCTTGGTAGCCGAATAGAGGCTGTACATCATTCGTCCGCGCGTATAACTGCTGCTGGTATAGAAGAGCAGGGAACCACGTGTGTCCCGTAAGTACGGGAAGGCTTCACGGGCTACATTGATGACGCCAAGCAGGTTGACGTTCAGGGATGCAAGGATCGATTCCTGGGACATGGAAACCAATGCCTCCTTGACCAGTATGCCGGCTGTATTTACAACCACATCAATGCGTCCTTCTTTCCCGGCAACATCTTTGAGCGCTTTGCGTACATCCTCTGCATGCGATACGTCACAGCCGTTCTGGGAACGGGAGAAGGAATAGACGCGGGAAGTATATTGCTGTGCAATCTTGATCATCTCTCCGCCGATACCGTAACTGCCACCGAAGATGACAATCACTTTCTCTTTAATCCCTTTCAGCGCCTCGTCCGACAAGTGTTTCTGTTCGCCGCTCTGCGTGCGGAGTTGGAAAAGTTTATCCAGAAGGAACAGGTCTTCCACATAGGTCAGTTTCATGTTGGAGTTCTCGCCGGCAACCACATAAATGGGCTCGTCCGGCAAGTAGCGTCGTACGGTACCACAGTCGTCTGTAGTAACGAAATCCGGATCCGCCAAGGCGATTTCGTACGCACGTTTGATGATGCCGCGTTTGAAGCATTGCGGTGTCTGCCCATTTCGCAGATTGGCGCGGTTGGGAATGAAATCAATACATTCGCCGGAATCCACGGATATAATGGTATCCGTGGTCTTGGCGGCTACATCTACGGCGTTATAGTGCTTGAGAGCTTCCACACAGTCTTGTATAATTCGCTCGTTGACCAACGGACGTACTGCATCATGAAAGAGAAGATTTAGGTCATCGTCGGTATAGGCGTTGATGGCAGCCAGACTGCTGTCGTAGCGTTCTTTACCTCCGTTCAAGATTTTCTTGACTTTTTTATATTGGTTCTTTACCACCAATTCTTCTACATTGGATACGTAATCCGGTTTGCTGACAATACAAATCTCATCTATCAGCGCACAATTCTCGAATACATCAATCGTGTGCTCAATAACTTGCTTGCCGGCTACTTTCAGAAATTGTTTCGGCAGGTCGTTTCCTAAGCGCGAACCACTGCCTCCTGCCAAAATGACTGCTATATTTTTCATATCAACGAATGATTATCAACGAATGATTAAATCTGCGATACATATACAATGGTCCGTAAGGGTCTCATTGCATCGAAACATTGTTTGAACGACTTCCACTTTTCCTTGATATAGGATATAATCGTATTTGTAGGCTTTAAAGTGGGGTTGGCCGTTGAAGGAAGAGAACGTACCTTCGTCATCGGGAAGTGCATCTTTCCATTTTTTGAGGATAGGATGTACGAGGTTCTCTTTGGTGTCCGAATTGAGATCTCCGCATACAAACTTGATACTCTCTTTCTGTTTGCGCATAATACGTTTGATCTGTTTGAGTTGCGCAGAGCGATTGGCCGGTTTCTCATGACACAAATGGGTACAGCCGAAACAGATAGCGTGTCCTTTGACCTTTGTGTGAATTAATAACAATTGTCTTGGTTCGGTATTTCCGTAATGCGTTAGGATGGAACACTCGGATTTGGAGAACGAATGCTTGGTGAGAATAGCGTCTCCGTAATCCCAACCTCCCGGATGGTCCCATGCTTTACCGAATACACCTTGCATATCCGAGAAATAACTCAGTTCCGCGATGAAGTTCTTGTTGCGGGCAAGCTTCGCCTCAGAGCGGTTCGGATACATATCCACTTCTTGCACCGCTACAAAATCCGGATGATATTCTCTGATGACCTCTCCAAGGCGTTGTAAGGTCGTATCCGAACCTTGATGAATATTGATTGTCATGATACGGATGGTATCTTGTCCCCACGTAAACTGTGCGAACAGAGCAAATAAAGTGACTAAAAAGGCTATTCTTTTCATAGGGTGCTTGAATTAGTTGTATAATGCATTATGCAGGGCTTCCAGATAACGGTGTCCGAATTGAGTGTCCGGTTCCATGTAGTTACCTTCGGCCCATTCGTTCCAGGACTTGAGGAAGATCACTTTTTCCCCGTCTTTGTTTTTGGGTGTGACGTCAATAATCTGACGTACATGTTGTTCAAACAATTCCGGCGTACTGCCTGTAAACAGTGTTCCAATCATGCCGCGGCGGGGCGTCGTGTCCCAATTCGGATAGATAGTCGGATATACTCCTTCTGCAATCTTTGAGGTGTCGTACGTATGCAGGATCGACTTATACCGTGTGCTGATTGGATGACGGAAGAGATAGGCTAACATCTTTCTGAACCGGCTGGCATTAAGCAGGTAATAGAGACAATCGTAATTCAGCGCATCGAACGGCAAGGAACGGTACAAGTCCAATTCCGGGTTCCGTTTGCATTGGGCGATGAAATAGAAGCCGCCCAAACCTTCTTTCTTCGCCAACTCCTGCCAACGTTCGAGAAACTCCTTCATGTGAGGATGATGTTGGGGCTCATAGACGAGGAAGACCAACCGGTTGTCTATGCGCATGTAACGTGGGTCTTTGAAGGCCGGCAACATGGTATAAAAATGGTTGTCCGTGTCTTCCGGTCCCGGGTAAGTCTGCTCAATCAGTAATTCATAGTTGGTAGGGGATATGTCACTGCTCCATAGTTTTTTCATCCAGCTATGATTGGCCCAGCCGAGGCAAAAGGGGAAATCCGGTTTCTTGAGCCGGATGACTTCTTGTAATGGTTTTTCCAACAGTTGTTTCCCGTTACCGAACCAGTAATGCCAGTAACAGAAACCGTCCACTCCCGCTTCTTTGGCCAACTCCGCTTGTAATTCCCGGGTTTCCGGTAAACGTAGATCATAAAAGCCGAGGTCGGCAGGGATATGGGGCTGTACATGTCCCCGGAATAAAGGACGCGCCTTGGCTACATTATGCCATTCGGTAAAACCTTTCCCCCACCATTCGTCATTTTCCTTGAAGGGGTGGAATTGTGGAAGATAAAAGGCGATTACCTTTGCTTTTTTGGTCGATTTGGACTCACTCTTCATCTGTATTATTGTTTTGACGTTATCTGTTTGATGATTCTGGCAGGAACCCCGGCAACCATCGAGTAGGCGGGGACATCATGCGTCACCACACTGTTCGCGGCGATAACGGCTCCCTTACCGATATGGACTCCCGGCATAATGGAAGCCTTCTCTCCTATCCATACGTTGTCTTCTATGATTACCGGACCTTTGCTGTATAATGGTCTCCGGTTGGGTGCGATATTCAGTTGGTCTTTAGAAAAATCTCCGTGAGAGTTATCCGTAATCAGCACTTTGGTTCCGGTCAGAACATTGTTTCCTATACGGATACAACGGATGGCCGTTATATGTGCCTGTTGGCCGATATCGCAGTTATTACCTATCGTTATTTCGGGCGTGAAATGTTGGCTTTCATAGGTATCCCATGCCGTCAGGATACTGTTACTCCCCAATACAGAATCATCGCCTATATGTATGTACTGTTCCCCTTTATACCGGGATCTGAGTCCTAAGAAGGAATGTTTCCCGAAATGCTTGAATTCTCTCCGCTTCAAGGCCGTGAGAAGGTGTACTTTCAAACGTTCCCGATA
>JAFVHA010000090.1 GCA_017478035.1 Paludibacteraceae bacterium
CTTCACGTTCTTGCGGATAATCGTACTACCCATCATCGCGCGGTCAATCGTCGTATTGGCGCCTATCTCTACGTCGTCCTCTATGATGACATTGCCTATCTGCGGAATCTTCTGGTTAACACCCTGCGCGTCCGGTTCAAAGCCAAAGCCGTCCGAGCCGACCACCACGCCGCTGTGCAGGATGCATTGTTTGCCTATCTGGCAATGTGCGTACACTCGCACGCCCGCGTACAAAACAGTGCCGTCTCCGACGCTTACATTATCGCCGAGATACACATTCGGATAAATCTGCACGCCCGCGCCTAACCGCACGTTCTTGCCTATGTACGCAAAAGCACCTACGTACGCGTCTTCCGGCACTTGTATACCTTCGCTGATGAAACAGGGTTGCTCTACACCTTTCTTGGGCGGGTTCATGGCTGCAGAAACCATCTGCAGCAGCTGCCCCATCGCACCGCGTGCATTCTCTACGAGAATAACCGCACCGCCGGACTTACCTTCTCCTTCCGGAAAAGTCACCTTTCCTTCCACCAGACTGCGCGTGATCAGAATCACTCCGGCCTTGGACTTCTCCAGGAACGGCAGGTATTTCTCATCCGTCACAAATGACAAATGGTGGGCTTGCGCACTTTCTATCGGTGCTACGTCACATACTTTCGCTTGCGCATTGCCGTACAATGCTCCGCCTAATACGGCCGCTATCTGTTGTGCACTAAATTCCATATCTTTCAACTATAAACTTTCAACTATAAACTCTCAACTCTCAACTCGAAACTTAAACAAGTATCGCTTCGTCGGTTTGCGCGTCAGCGCTTCGAGGTCGAGTATCTCACTGGCCTCCGCGATATCCCGTACCGTTCCGTCGGAATAAAGAATATCGATCGTGTCCGCTTTCTCCGAATAGGTGTTACTCGTGGATACATGCTCGCTCCATAGGTACGAAGCATCTTCTTCCGTCACCCCTAAAATGCCTGCATAATAAGCATTCAGCTCTTTCCTCTGATTCTCTGTAAGCGGGGCGTTTATCAGTTCTCCGCGGAACAAACGGCGATGAATGAAACTCTCGCTCAGTGCACTCAGCACCTTGTCGTCACTCGAGATCCATGCCTTGATGGCCGACAGTACATCATTGTCATCCAACAACGCGTACTGCTCCAACGCCTCGCTATGCACTCTAAAATCCTCAAACGTCACATTTTGATACAGGAAATACCGCAATGCCGGCGAGCAAAATAGCTGTTGGCTATTAGCTATTGGCCATTGGCTTCGTGCCAACTCCTTGGCGCGACTCAGAATCTTAATCAGATGCTGTTCGGCAGCGACGGAGGTCTTGTGCAGATAAACTTGCCAGTACATCAGACGCCGGGCTACCAGGAATTTCTCAACGGAGTAGATGCCTTTTACCTGCACCACCAACTTGTCATCCCGTACATCCAGCATCTTCAGCAACCGTTCACTTGCCACACGGCCTTCTTGCACGCCGGTGAAAAAACTGTCCCGACACAGATAATCCATGCGGTCCACATCCAACTGGCTACTGATCAACTGATGCAGGAAATGCTTTGGATACTCATTCTTGAAAATAGCTATCGCGGTATCGAGTTGCCCATGCAGATCTTCATTGATGCGCTCCATCATGAGCAATGAAATATCCTCGTGCGTCACGCCGTCCACGATTGTGTGCTCGAGCACATGCGAGAACGGACCATGACCGATATCGTGCAGCAGGATGGCGATCATTGCACTCGTCTCTTCCTGCTCCGTGATCTCCACGCCCTTCAGACGCAAGGAACCGATGGCCTCATGCATCAAGTGCATCGCGCCCAACGAATGACCGAAACGGCTGTGCATCGCGCCAGGGTATACCAGATAGGATAAACCCAACTGACGAATACGATTCAGTCGCTGCACATACGGATGCTGCAGCACATCGTATATCAACTCATTCGGAATGGATAGAAACCCAAAAACAGGGTCGTTTATTATTTTGCGTTTGTTCGCCATACAATAAAAAGCGTGCAAAATTACAAAATAATTTTCATATACGCAAGCCTGCGCGCAAGAAAATCTGAATTTTGTGCAATGAGGCGTACAAAATGTAGAAAAAAAAGTAATTATTTTATAAAAATTTGCATATATGCAATTTTTGTTGTAATTTTGCGGGCTGTTTGAATTAAAATAACGCTTAAAAATATATATACTATGTCTAAAGTTACAGTAGTAGGCGCAGGAAACGTAGGAGCTACGTGCGCAAATGTGCTGGCCGTGAATGAAGTGGCCAACGAAGTATGTCTGATTGATATCAAAGAGGGCTTTGCAGAGGGCAAGGCGATGGATATCATGCAAACCGCCCAACTCATGGGCTTCGACACTATCGTAGAAGGTGTCACGAATGATTACAGCAAGACAGCCGGTTCGGATGTTGTGGTCATCACTTCAGGTCTGCCCCGTAAGCCGGGTATGACCCGTGAGGAACTGATCGGTGTGAATGCCGGTATCGTAAAGAGTGTATGCGACCAGGTGCTCAAATACAGCCCGAACGCTATCCTCGTAGTGGTTTCGAACCCGATGGACACGATGGCTTATCTGACCCTCCACGCACTCAAACTGCCGCGTAACCGCGTGATCGGTATGGGTGGTGCTCTCGACAGCGCACGTCTGAAATACTTCCTCAGCCAGGCGCTCAAATGCAATGCCAACGATGTGGACGGTTTCGTAATCGGCGGACACGGTGACACCACCATGATTCCTCTGACCAGCTACACGACCTACAAGGGTATCAACGTAAGCGAGTTCCTTTCGAAAGACGAGTTGGAGAATGTCGTTAAGAGCACAATGGTGGGCGGTGCTACGCTGACCGGTCTGCTGGGTACCAGTGCTTGGATGGCTCCGGGCGCAGCGGCAGCTTCGGTGGCTGAGGCTATCATCAAGGACCAGAAGAAGATGATTCCTTGCTCCGCAGCTCTTGAAGGCGAGTACGGAATGAAGGATATTACCATCGGTGTTCCCTGTATCATCGGCAAGAACGGTATCGAGAAGATTCTGGAGCTGAATATCAGCGACGAAGAGCGCGCTAAACTCAAAGAGAGTGAAGCAGCCGTTCGTAAGACCACCGCTATTCTCAAAGAACTGAACGTTCTTTAAAATCAACATCAAAAATCATAAATCATACATTGATTTCATGGATCTTTTTGAAAAATGTGACCATTTTGAGACGCTCAAACAAGTCCGCAAATTAGGGATCTATCCTTATTTTCACGAACTGGAGAGCCGTCAAGCGCCGGTGGTACAAATGGAGAACCACCGCGTGATCATGCTCGGCAGCAATAACTACCTCGGTTTTACGGAAAACGAAGCAGTCATCGCCGCCGGTCATGCAGCGCTTGACAAATACGGTACCGGTGTGAGCGGAAGTCGTTTTCTCAATGGTACACTTGACCTGCATCTGCAGTTGGAGCGTGAGATAGCGGCCTTCACGGGGTACGAGGAGTGTATGACGGTTTCTACCGGTTTCCAGACCAACCTCGCTATCATCTCTGCCATCGCCGGTAAAGATGATTATATCCTGAACGACCGCGAGAACCACGCCTCCATCTACGATGCCTGTCGCCTTAGTTATGCGAAAGTGCTTCGCTATCGCCACTCCGACATGCTGGATCTTGAGCGCCAACTCAAATCGATTCCGGAGAACGCAGGCAAACTGATTATCACCGATGGTGTTTTCTCCATGCGTGGTGATATATGCAAACTGCCGGAGATATGTGCGTTAGCCGAGAAATACGGTGCCCGCGTGATGGTCGATGATGCGCACGGCTTTGGTGTACTCGGTCCCGGTGGACGGGGTACGGCAGCGCATTTCGGACTTACCGACAAGGTGGATATCACGATGTTGACTTTCTCCAAGTCGCTCGCTTCCATCGGCGGTTGTATGCTGACGAGTCATCGTGTAGCCGACTGGCTGCGCCATGTATCGCGTCCGTTTATCTTCTCCGCCTCCATCACACCTTGCTCGGCAGCTACAGCGCTGGAAGCCTTGCATCAGCTCATCAAAGACCCCGAGCGGCCGCAGCGACTGATGAATATCGCCAAGTATTTCCAGAAGCAACTCATGGCGGCAGGAGTGAAGATCATCGAGGCTCCGACGCC
>JAFVHA010000045.1 GCA_017478035.1 Paludibacteraceae bacterium
GAAAGAGGACGATCTGGCCAAACTGATGGAGAAACTGAACCCGATTGCCGACCGGATGAAAGCACTCGGCATTCGCGTGAAAGTGGATACAGACGAGAAATATACGCCGGGCTACAAGTTCGCCGATTACGAGTTGAAAGGTGTGCCCGTCCGTCTGGCTATGGGCGGTCGCGATCTGGAGAACGGAACGATTGAGATTGCGCGTCGTGACACCCAGACCAAAGAGACGATTTCTCTCGATGGAATCGTGGAAAAAGTACAGGCTCTCTTGGAGGAAATACAGAAGAACCTCCTGCAAAAAGCACTCGATTTCCGCATTGCCAACACCCGCGAAGTGAACAGTTACGAGGAGTTCAAAGAGGAACTGAAGAAAGGCGGTTTCCTGCTCGCGCATTGGGACGGCACCGCCGAGACCGAGCAACGCATCAAGGACGAGACGAAAGCCACTATCCGCTGCATTCCGTTGGCTGACCTGCCGGGACATCATAACGAACCGGGTAAGTGTATCCTGACCGGCAAACCGTCGGCAGGACGCGTCGTTTTCGCACTCAACTATTGATTTGGCACGGTATTTGTCAGTAGGACGACAGATGAAGCGACTACTGAACATATGGCTTTGTGGCTTCTTCTTGCTCCTTCCCCTTCAGGGGAGGGCCGGGGAGAGGCCTCTTTTAGACTCCTGTATGATTCGCGTGGAGAACGGCGACACACTCTATCTGGCATGGCTGCACGAATTATGGGTGTATCCGCCTATGCGGTTCAAGAACAAAAAGCAGGAGAAATTCTATTGGCGCACGGTAAGGGACGTCAAGAAATGTCTGCCGTACGCAAAAATGATTACCAAGGACATGGCGCATGCCGATGAAGAATTGGCCAGACTGCCGGATGACAAAGCACGCCGCAAATGGTGGAGAGCATATGAGAAATCACTATTCAGGAAATACGAAAAAGATTTCCGGAATATGTATGCCTCGCAAGGAATGATGCTCATGAAACTGATGGACCGCGAGACGGACAAGACCAGTTATGAACTGATCAAGAAATACAAAGGCAAGGCAACAGCTAATTTCTGGCAATTCGTTGCCAAACTATTCAAGAACGACCTCAAAGAAGAGTATGACGCCAGCGATAAAGACCGGATTACGGAGCGCGTCATCAACCTTGTGGAAGCCGGTCAATTATAGAAAAGAGCAAAAAAAAGCCAAATTATTTGCATATGTCGGCAAAAAGTAGTACCTTTGCAGCCGATTTGATGAAATCACCATTACTAATCAACATCACAAATGGAGAAAATTAACAACATCCTTGCTATCACCGGTAAACCGGGTTTGTACAAATTAGTCAGTCGCGGCAATAACATGCTGATTGTGGAAAGTCTGGTGGACGGCAAACGTATGCCGACCTATTCCCGCGACAAGATTGTAGCGCTGAGCGATGTATCGATGTTCACAGATGCTGACGACATCTCGCTAAGCGCAGTACTCACCAATGCCGGCAAGAAAGAAGGATTGAAGGCTGTTGCGATGGATCCGAAGAAAGCCTCTAACGCAGAGTTACAGGCTTGGTTTGACGAAGTGCTTCCCAACTGGGACCGTGACCGCGTTTATCCATCCGACATCCGCAAACTCATCCAATGGTACAATATCCTCGTCAACGCAGGAATCACCGATTTCTCGTTGGAAGAGGAAGAGGCATAAGTGCTCTTACGAGCCATTATCGATAGCATAGAATCTGTAGCGCCACGGAGTGCCCAGGAAGAATGGGATAACTCGGGAATGCAGGTAGGTGACACAGAACGCGACATTCAGTCGGTTCTCTTGACGACGGACGTCACAGAAGCCGTTGTCAATGAGGCTATTATGCGCGGATGCAACCTTATTGTATCGCATCATCCATTACTTTTCCGGGGACTCAAACAAGTATGCGGCCAGACACCGCAAGCCCGTATCGTGGAGTTGGCGATCAAGCATAATATCGCCATCTATAGTGCGCATACCAGTCTCGATAGCGTGAAAGGCGGTATCAACACCCGATTGGCAGAACGGTTAGGGATTACCGATTACCGGATATTGATGCCCAACGAGTCCGGAGAGACAGGACTCGGTGTCATCGGCCGGATGCCCAAACCCGTTAGTTTCTCCGATTTCATCGAACATATTCGCAAGGTATTAGACTGTACCTACGTGCGCTATACACGCCCGAAAAAGGAGACGGTTGAGACAGTAGCACTATGCGGAGGAAGCGGAGCTGAGTTTATCGGAGACGCTATTGCACAAGGAGCCGACGTCTATCTGACCGCCGACTGCAAGTATCATGAGTTTCAGGAAGCGGAAGGACAGATAGGACTGATTGATATCGACCATTGGATCAGCGAGCGTCATGCTCGGGAGATATTCCGGGATATCATCCAACCGCTCGGCCTGCCGTGTTGCATCAGCGAAGCAGACCGGACACCTGTTCAGATAAAGAATAAATAACAAAAAACAGTAATAATATGGCAAGAACCAAAGAATTAACCGTAGAGGAGAAACTGCGCGCGCTCTACGACTTACAGCAAGTAGACACCAAGATTGACAACTTGCGCACCCTGGCAGGTGAGCTGCCCCAGGAAGTAAAGGACATGGCAGACGAAGTGGAAGGTCTGAAGACCCGTCTGACCAATATTGAGAACGATATCAAAGAGTGCGAGACACAGATCTCCGACCACCGCGTACGTACGGAGAACGCCAACGCCTCTATCTCACGTTACAAAGAGCAGCAGAACACCGTTCGTAACAACCGTGAGTTCGATAACCTGAACAAGGAGATCGAGTATCAGGAGTTGGAGATCGAAGCATCGCAACGTAAGATCAAGCATTTCTCGGCCGAGTTGGAGGCTCGTATTCAGGATAAAGCCAACACGACGAAAGCCATTGAGGAGCGCACGGTAGATCTGAATCAGAAACGTTCGGAATTAGACCAAATCCTGGCAGAGACCAAAGCTGAGACCGAATCGTTGATGCTCAAAGCAGCCGATATCTCCAAGAAGATTGACGAGCGTCTGCTCACCGCCTTCAACCGTATCCGCAAAAACGCACGAAACGGCTTGGCTGTCGTTAAGATCGAGCGTGACTCGTGCGGCGGTTGCCACGCGAAGATTCCTGCACAACGTCAATTGGATATCCGGACCCGCAAGAAGATTATTGTTTGCGAGTTCTGCGGTAGAATATTAGTAGACCCAGAGATGTAAGCAACAGGCTTAGGACTCCTAACCACCATGTTGAGCCGGCACCTATCGTGTCGGCCCAATTTTTTTCGGCCATACTGTCTCCGAATACATAGTATGCCAGCACAGCTATCCCGTTATTGGTAAAATGCATGACAATCGGAATCCAAAGGCTCCCGCTCCATACAAACAGATAACCGAACATGGCGCCCATCAGCATACGGGGCACAAAACCATAAAACTGCAGATGGATGGCGGAGAACACGAATGCCGTGATCCAGATAGCGATATGCGTGGACGATTGAGGATTGAGGACGGGCGATTTGGCAACGATTTGCTGGAGAGTGCCGCGAAAAGAGAGTTCTTCCGCAAGAGCCGGCAAAAGCGCCATCAGACCTATATTCACCATCAGTCCCCATATGCTGTCCGCCTGCAAGAAACGCTCTGTCAATACAGCGGCTGCTTCCTCCTGACGCTTCAATATTTGTTCGATGAATGCGAGACTTTCCGGCAGTTGGACACGGCTATTCAAGTCGGCTAACAAATTGATTCCGGGAAGGGCGCATATCATGATCCCTACCGCCAGGACGAACAGCTGCCACGAAGCGCCTGTATTCATATGAAGCCAGGCAAAAGGCCGATGGTTCTCACTCCACATCCATGCGCAGAGAACAGGCGGCAAGAGAAAAGTAGCGGCGGTCTGAAGGAACTGCAGCCACTTGAGCGACTGGGTAGTCTGACTCCCACCCCAACCTACATACCATATGCCCATGGCAAACAATGTCAGGACTGCCATGATGCCCAACCAAACAAGGATCTTATACTTCTTCATGCGGATGACAGACTACATAATTGCGGCCGTAAGAACGATAGGTATCTTTCTCTATCTCAATAGTAGGCTCTTCGAACCGGGTGAAAGGCATCAACTGCCACTCTACATACTTGATGGTAAGCCCCCTATCCAACCATTGTTGCTCATAATGCGTCTGCAGCGCCTTGGCCTCCTCAAAAACTGCGATTCCATCGGTATTTTTGCCATATAAATCATCCGTATTTGCCAATACGGGATACGGATTGAGACGCAACATCTCCATCGTATAGGTATAGAGAAAAGGACTGTCTGTTTTGAGATGAATCAAACCATTGGGTTTAACGATCTGCTGGTAACG
Organism: Paludibacteraceae bacterium; assembly: GCA_017478035.1. Taxonomy (GTDB): domain Bacteria; phylum Bacteroidota; class Bacteroidia; order Bacteroidales; family Paludibacteraceae; genus Colicola. The sequence continues at coordinate 4,375 of JAFVHA010000045.1, forward strand.
CTGCATGAAATAGGTGGAGGTGAGCCGCTTTGTGGCTTTCTTCATCTGAGGGTCGCAGAACGTAATCCATATCTCATCCACCTCATCGGTAGCGAAGAACTCGGTAATAAACTCAATTTGGGTACGCAGGAACGCTACGTTTTTCAGCCCTTCCTGTTCTGCCTGTTTGGCTCCCGCCCACATACGCGCTCCTTTGATGTCAACGCCTATGAAGTTCTTATCGGGACATGTACGTCCGAGCCCTACGGTATATTCCCCCCGTCCGCAGCCTAACTCCAATACGATCGGGTTGTCATTATGGAAATAGGATTCACGCCAACGCCCCGCCATGGGTTTATAGGGCGGTTGGAAGACATTGGAGAAAGTCTCCATCTCGGCGAATTTCTTCAGTTTATTTTTCCCCATTGCGTCTGATCTCCAATCCCATATCGGTCACTCCGCGCAGCAGACTGTCGCGCATGCCATGACTGATACGCATGGTGTACGTACCGGTGTCTGAAAAATGCTTTGCTTCTTCGTAAAGCACAGGCATCTCAATAAAGCCGTGGTGCCTGTTACCTAACCACTGGCCGCGATCGTCAGCCAGATAAAACTCAATCGAATCACAGGTACCGTTATCGTCCACAAACAGCCACATGTTCTGATAGGGATACCGCTCCGTGTGCCGCACATAGAGCAACATCTGATAATCCACCGTGGTATCCACTATCGTATAGTCGAACTGCACGATGGAGTCTATATGCCAGTTATCCGACGGTACCGAAGAAAACCGGCTGTATTCAATATTCCCGCGGCAGGCGGATAAAAGAACCGCTGTCCACAATAGAAGCACTATCTTTCTCATTGTCTGTCTCTCCTGTCTCTTCGGTCGTGATTATTCGGACGTTTCTTCCTTTTGTCGAAACGGGTTACATCGCCGTGTCCGGTCTGATAGCCTATCTCGGCAGAGGCTGTTCGGTTGCCGTCCAGACTATCCGGTTTCTCTCCGCGCCTGTTCATCGCAATAATCTCATGCGCTCGTGCCGCCGAAAGCGTTGTCAGGTTTCCCGGGTGCTGAGGATCGGAGGAGTACGTCACCATTCCGGCCAGAGGATCGGAAGAGAAGAAATACCATGTACCGTCCTTGGTCTCCAGTTCTGTATGCCTGCTCGGCAACAGTTTGGAAGCGTCCTCGTATACCGGCACTTCATAATTGAGACAACACTTGAGCTTGGCGCACATGCCGGCCAACTTCTGCGGATTCGGCGAAATATTCTGCAGCCTTGCCGCACCGGTACCTACGGAAGAGAAATTAATCATCCATGTCGAGCAGCATAACTCTCGCCCGCACGGACCTGTACCGCCTATACGACCGGCTTCCTGACGCGCTCCAATCTGCTTCATCTCCACGCGGATGCGGAATGTTTCCGCATACACTTTGATCAGTTGGCGGAAATCGACACGTCCGTCCGCTATATAGAAGAAGATAGCTTTGGTTCCGTCTCCCTGATACTCCACATCGCCTATCTTCATCTCCAAACCAAGGGACTTGGCCAGTTGCCGCGCTTTGATCATAGTCTCCTGCTCACGTGCATGCGCCTGCGCCGCACGCTCAAGGTCTTCATCGGTGGCAATACGTATCACCTGACGCACCTCATAACGCGAGGTATCGATGTTGTTCTTCTTGATCTGCAGCTCCACTAACTTACCGGTCAGCACCACTTCGCCTACATCGTATCCGGGATTGGCTTCCACCACCACCTTGACCCCTTTCTCTAAAGGGAGATGAGCGGCATTATGGAAATAACCCTTGCGGGTATTCTTGAATTGCACCTCAATCAGGTCGGTCAGTTGGGTATTCTCCGCCAGGTCGTTAAGCCAGTCCGCCACCGGCAACATATGCGCCGAGTTGCGTTTCGTTGCAGCTGCTTTTAACTCATTATGCCCGTTTCCAACGGTAAAATCTTTCATATTTATTTTTTCTTTATCAGTACTATCATTTGCAGGCAAAGGTCAAAGAAAATCATCTTTGCATTGCCGTTTTGCTCTATCTGCCGTTCCGCCAAGTCGAGTTGGTTCATGATGGCCTCCACGTTCCCGCTATGAATAAACGGCGCGAACTTGACGGAGAAATCCCGCTCCGCTTCCAGTTGGTAATTCAGTTCCGGCTGCCCAAGATTACGGATGTAGTTCTCCCGCACTTGTTGCTGGGCATACTGGAGGAAATGTTTCTGTCTCTCGCGGCCCATTTTAGGATCAGCCATATCGATGCTCCATTGACGCAGTTTCCTGAGTGACTCGTATTTCTTCTGCGGATCATTAAGTACTCCGACCGTATAGGCATCTCGAAAAAGTGCGATGAAATCGCGTAATTCCTGCTGGTTCTCTTCGGACTGATCGGCTTTTTTGAGAGCCTCCAGATAACTTCCGTTAGCGATACGGGCTATGTCGTGCGCTTGGGTCGGCTCCATCCCCTGTTGCTGCAAGGCGGCTTCAATAATCTCTGTATCCAAACGCGGGATACGGATGGTCTGCACGCGTGACTGAATAGTGGTCAACAGCTGTTCCGGACGCTCGGAGACCAAGAGAAAGACCGTCTGAGCAGGCGGCTCTTCCAACAGTTTGAGCAGTTTGTTGGCGGTGGTGGTGTTCATCTTCTCCGGCTGCCAGATGATCATAACCTTATACCCGTCGCCATAGGGTTTGAGACTTAGTTTGCGCAGTATCTCTCCGCTTTCTTTCTCGTAGATCATGCTCTGTTTGGTCTCCACGCCCAAGGCTTTGTGCCAATCCTCCAAGTCGAAATAATGCTTGGTAAGGATGATGTTACGCCAAGGCTCCAAGAAGTTATCGCAAGTCTCATCAGAACCCACAATTGGAAAGACGAAATGGAGGTCGGGGTGTTGCAGTTTCTCAAACTGCAGACAAGTGGGACATTGTCCGCAACTGTCTTCATCCGAACGATGAGGACAATTCAGATACTGGGCATACGCCAAGGCCAGCTGAAGTTTGCCTATACCGGATATGCCGGCAAATAACTGCGCATGAGGAATTCGCCCCTCACGCACGGACTGCCGCAACTGTTGCTTGACAGCCTCCTGGCCTATGATCTGGGAAAATAACAAGTTACTGTCGTTTATCTAATTCTGCGCGCAGAGCGGCTACCATCTCGGCATACTCGGCATCAGACAGATACACCTTACCCGGGTTCATCTGGAATGTGCCTCCGTAGTCCGGACCGTCCACATACTTGGGTGCCAGGTGGAAATGCAAGTGGCTCAACTTATCGGAATAAGCTCCGTAATTGATTTTCTCCGGTTTGAAGAGTTTCTGCATGGCACGCGTCACGTCAGCCACATCGGCCATAAAGAGGTTACGCTGCTCATCACTTAGTTCATTCAAGTCGTTCACATGTTCGTCATATGCCACGAGGCAGCGACCATGATACGTCTGCTCCTTGAAGACAAAAGCACGCGACACGCGCAGGTGTGCGATTTCTATCATCAGGTTGTGCAAGGTCTCATTGTTCGTACAATAGAGACAGTTTTTCGGATCGGAATACATGGTGATTTATGATTTAAATTTATGAATTATGATTTTGTCGGCCGGCGATTACAGCATTTCGAACGGCCTCAATTGCTTCGTTGGAATCTGTATATTTCTTCAAGTCGATAGGTTCGCCTATATGCATATGCACGGGATGGCGTTGTACAAAGGGTTTGCCTTTGGGCAGCACTTCAAAACAACCATCGAGTGAGAGGGGGATAACCGGCAAGCCAAGATCCCATGCTATTTGGAAAGCACCTCTTTTGAACCGCCCCACTTCCCCGTTGAGCGAACGGGTTCCTTCCGGGAAGATGACAGTACATACGCCGTTGACCAATTGTTTCTCTACTTCTTTAAGACTCTCCATCGCCGCCTTTGCATTCCTTCTGTCCACAAAAATATGTCCGGCAGCCTTGCAACCCGTTCCCACAAACGGCACCTTGCGCAATTCCGCTTTCATCAGCCATTTGAAAATGACAGGCAGCCAGCCGTAAACGAGCCACACATCGAACATCGACTGATGGTTAGAAACAAACACATAACTCTGACCAGGCTGAATATGCTCGGTTCCATCGATAGAAACGGGCAGGAACATCAGCCAGAAAAACGAGCGGGACCAGAACTGCTGCACCTTGTGCACAAACTCCGCGTTACGCCAATGAACCGTGAAGACCGTAAAGACAGCCGTGAAGATGGTCAGCATCATCAGTATCGGCCAAGCAATCAAGTATTGGTAGATGAAATAAAAATATTTCATATTTATGATTTTTGATTTTTCAGTCTTTATCATATTTCTGCATAAAACCGCGGTAGAGGGCGCAAATACGGCGAATCTCTTCCCATTGCTCGTCCGGCAGTTTGGTTCCGACCACCTCGACCACTCGGCCAGCTGCAATAGTACCTATTTCGGCACAGCGACGGATATCGAAACCATCAGCGAGAGCGTGCAGGAAACCGCCAGCGAAATAGTCACCTGCACCGGTAGAATCGGTACAAGAAGTGGTGATGGCGCCGATATGATGACGTTTGCTGCCCTGCTGTATATACGATCCGTTCTTACCGACCTTGACTACGGCAATATCACATTGCTCGGCAATCATCTGCACAGATTCTTCCGGATTGAGATGAGTGTAAGCAAACGACTCATCTTCGTTAGCAAAGACGATATCCACATACTGCTTCACAAGGCCTTTGAGGAAAGCGTGGTTTTCATTAACAACGTTGTAAGACGCGAGGTCGAGCGACACCATACATCCGGCTTCTTTAGCCAGACGAAGTGATTTCTCAAGCAACTCATGGTTCTGCACCAGATAACCCTCGATATGGAAAATATCATAGCCGTTGAAAGCATCTTTGGAGATATCCTCCGCACATAACTCGGCTGCCGCACCCAGGTATGTGGCAAACGTACGCTCTCCGTCCGGCGTGACCAAGACAATAGAAAAACCGGACATCGATGCCTGCGAAAGGAGCAGGATAGGCTTAACGCCGTTCTTTACCATGTCCTCACGGTAAAAATCGCCCACTTCATCATTACCGATCTTTCCGATGAAAGCGGCCTTTCCGCCCAGCGAAGCAATACAGTTGATGGTGTTGGATGCAGAACCTCCAGCCACCATACGACGGCGAACCGACAAAAAGCGATACTGGATTTGCTCCGCCTGGTCCTTGGAAATGAGGTTCATACTTCCTTTCGGAAAACCCAATTCGCGCAGATCATCTTCACTCACCTGAAGAAGAATGTCTGTTAATGCATTACCTAAGCCTAAAATTTTCTTCATTTTGTATCTTTTTTGCCCCTAAATAGGGTCTATTTTCAAAAAACTTAACCTCAAAGCACATTTTTTTGCCAAAAAATTTGGTAGTATCAAAAAAAAGCAGTACTTTTGCACCCGCTTTCGAAAAACGAGGGCAAGACAAACGCTTCCTTAGCTCAGTCGGTTAGAGCATCTGACTGTTAATCAGGGGGTCCTAGGTTCAAGTCCTAGAGGGAGCGCGCAAAGCATCTACGCAGGCCGTAGGTGCTTTTCTTTTGCCACAGGCGGCCATCCCTACCCCTCAACCACAAATCCGCTGCAAAGGTACAACAAAAAAATGACATATGCAAGCATATGCCATTCTTTTTGCAAATTTTCTCGCTTTTGGAGCTTACTTCTTTCTGGACGAAGAGGGAACATATCTGTACTCCTTTTGGCTCTGTGTCTGAGTTTGAGTCTGCGTTTGCTTCTGCGTCGAGGTAGATTGTTGCGGAGCGGCAACAGGCGGTTGCTGAACCGATACGGGATCCGGAGCCTTCATGTCTGCACCTTTGGCAGGACGCGGAGCGGGTTGGTGACCTCCGTGGAAAATATTCACCACATCCCCTTGTGCATTCAGATATTTGAGTACCTCGGGATTATGCATAATCAGATAGTTCTCAATCTCCTCACGGCTGAATTTTTTCAATTGCTCCATATCCTCGTACATGGTACGAGAATTGGTATAATAACCGGCAAAACCGGTCAGCGTAGCTTTGAAGTTCTTGGAGAGTTTGCCTTTCCTGAACTCTAATTTGTAGATCGGGTCCACAACCACATCTATCTTTTGGGTGGTGATAGCCACGTATTTACATTCGTTCATGGCTTCCTCTTTGGTGTTGCACCATCCGGAAGTCACCTCAATACGCTTGGCATAATCGGGTTTGACGTCCACAACCGTCGGAGCCATGTTGATATCCTGACGGTTGATATTCGTCTGGCGTGCTGTATATTGATAGGTGGAGCAGCTGCTTAAAACAAGCACTACAGCCATCAAACTACTCTTAAGAATCGTTTTCATTATTGCAAAAAATTTAGAAGGTTAAACCAAGTCCCAAACCGTTCGGGCCGGCATTGAGGGAGAGATCGATCCGTTGCGATTTCTTCATGCGCACAGCACCTACGGAAATCATCGGAACACTGCTGACAATCGCCGCACCGCCGATAGCCATGAAGGCAATTCCGGCAGCGATGGCATCGTCGTTATGACCATAATAACTACCGTAGCGGTATATTCTTGCATTATAACCGCCTACATAACATCCGACACCTATACCGATCATCATCGCCACACCGGAAACCATCAGGCCGATACCTCCGTCACGAAGTTGTTTTGCCTTATGAAAATCATACACTTTGGGAGCATGTGCGCTCTTGAAATTTTGCGCCACATTCTGCACCACAAGAGAAGAGCTCTTTTTCTCTGAACTTACTCCATTTGCGCCGAAGTAATAATTGTCTCCTTCCGCGCTCTGACCATAGTAATACTGGGGGAAAGAGGGGTCGGAAAGCAGCTTGTATTTCTCGATATCCTCGAGCGTATACTCTTTGGATTTGTCAAGCGCCGTAGGGGCTTCTTTGTACTTGCCGGCAAAGCCTACGATAGTCGCTTTGTAGCGGTTTTTCATCTTGAAGGGGTTGTACTCCACTTTGACGATCGGGTCCACCACGACGTCAATCTTGCTGTCTTGAATACAATGGAACTCAGCCTCTTCGATGGCATCCCGACGGGTAAGCTGATAGTCAGAGGTGCCCGACACTTGTTTGTCGTAGTTCACCTCAACGCCTGCCATTTGTTCCTGTGTCCCGATGGAACGACGAAGCACGTCCACCTGACGGGCTGTGTATTGATAGGTTGAGCAGCCTGTGCATACCACACCTACCAATAGCAGGGATAAATAGATTGTTTTTTTCATACTTTTGATTGTTAGTGAGTTTATACAATACCGTAAATACGGGTTGATGTAGAGCATAAGATTAAAATTGGGTACAAAAATACTACAAAAATTGCACATGTGCAAATTTTTTTTACGTCTGGCCGGAAAATTACCTTCATCTATACAAATTTATAAAAAAACGCGCGCGCGCTTGCATATATCAAAAAAAAGCTGTACCTTTGCAGCCGGATTGTATACTTTCAATAAAAACCCATGTATAAAACATTTAATCAAAATCATTAAAGTTATGAAGAAAATTTTCACTTTATGTGCAGCCGTTTTATTCGCAGGAATGACGTTTGCAGCTACGGACACTCGTGAGGTTATTACCAATTATGTATTCTCCGGCTATGATCTGCGGACGATTCAGATTGGATTTGTATGGAACTCCGATGCATCTAAAGAATTCACCAACGCTATCGTTCCACAAGAAGGAGCACCTTATTATCTGTCTGTAACCATGACGAATTTGTTCCGCAAGAACAATGATGATACCTACACAAAGGTTCAGAGCAATGAAGAATTGACTGCAGGTGTCTATCGGTTTGAAATGCAGCTTCGTATTGATGGAGACTACGGAACCCAATATCGTATTCCCGATAAGGATAAGATCGAGTCATCCGCTACCGTGAAAATCAATGGCCAAAAATGGGTGGTAACCAATCAATACGCTACCATTCAATCCAACTATAGTTATTTCTGGATTAAAAGTCCGGACTTCAAACTCATCGACCTGAATATGTCAGAGATTAGCCTGTGGCAGGAACTATGGTTCACGGAGACGGTAGATCAAGGCCAAATGGACGGCAAGGGGTTCACCGCGTTTGGAGATTTCGTAAGCCTTACTCCGGTTGATCCGGACGGCAAGATGTCCGTTGACGGAAACACCGCACGCTTCGGTACTCCGTTGGATTCCGCTTCGTATAAATTCCGTCTGAAAACCGGCGGTACCTCTACTGATTCCAAGACCTACTTGAAGATCAACGTACCGGCTGACGGTCAGCTTCGTATCGCAGCGCGTACTGGAAAGAATGCAGAAAACCGCAGTCTGATCCTTCAACAGAACGGTGTGACGCTCTACAATGCCCTCTTATCCGAGGATGATACCATCAGTACGGAAGGCAAACGTTTCTATCCGTATATTTATGTTAAGGTTGAGCAAGGCGAATTGACCATCAGCAGTTTCATGAATGGTATCAACATCTATGAGATTGCTTTCCGCGGCGAGGCTGAGTACGGCACTGACTTTAACTTCCCGTTCGGAGATTTCATGATGGGAAGCATTGGTTTCACGATTGACGCTTACCCGGAGGAATATGTCGGAGGCGATATCACAGATGGTCTCTTGCTTATGATCGAGAGACTGGATGTATTCGGCGATTTCAACACCCATGATCTCTACGATCCGAGAGATCTTGTAACCTCGTATATCTTTAAGGACGGTCAACCGTATAAAATCATCGCGGCAGAGGGAACCATCAACAGTCTTTCGGATGAACTGATTTCGTTATATGGTAAATTCCTTTGCAATGATCTTAAGATTTATAATGTCCAAGCGTTGATACAAGTGAAGTCGGAAGGCGTGAAGAATGTACAAGGAGACAAAGTACAAAGTACGAAGGTGATTCGCAACGGTCAATTGCTTATCGAGCGCAACGGCAGAACATATAATGCCAACGGTATCGAGGTGAAATAATCCGCTCTGAGGTATTATGTACTTAATGCTAACAGCTGCGCTATTACCGGCAGTATTGCTGGGGTTATACATCTGGCGCAGAGACCCTATTCCCGAGCCGGCGACATGGATATTACGGGCTTTCATCGCAGGCGTGGCCATCTGTATTCCTGTGGCCTTTGCGGAATACGGTATCCAGCATGTGCTTTTTCCGACGGGTGCCCCCAAGACCTTGTTCGGCACGACAGTACAGGCTTTCTTGGTAGCCGCCTTGCCGGAAGAGGCTGCCAAACTGCTGGCACTTTGGTGGGTATTGCGCAAGAACCCTTATTTCGACGAGCATTTTGACGGTATCGTGTATGCCGTGTTTGTGAGTCTGGGCTTTGCAGCGATAGAAAACGTATCTTACGTAGTGAGTGCAGGAGAAGGATGGATAACGGTAGCTGCATTACGCGCGTTGCTTTCCGTTCCCGGACATTATGCCTTTGGCATATTGATGGGTTATTGCTATTCGGTATTCCATTTCATCAAGCATACTCCCGCTCGAGGTGCCATGGTGCTGTTGATGCCGGTAATGGCGCACGGTGTATATGACGCATTAGCCATGAGCGGCTCCATCGATCCGTTGGCAGGTGGTATCAGTTTTGTCGTGCTCATCTATTTCTGCATCAAGTTGCAAAAGGTGGCGCAAAAGAAAATACAACATATGATTTCGTTAGAAGCAAAATAAAATTCATAAGCATATGATATACAGATTTACTTTTTCCTGTGAAGAAGGCGACCCGAGTTTCCGTCGCGTTTTTGAGGCCGATTCGGATGCTACGTTTCTGGAGTTGCACGAAGCCATTCTGAAAAGTGTAGGTTACCCGGATGACCAGATGACATCTTTCTTCCTTTGTAACGAAGAATGGGAGAAAGGCCAGGAAGTGACACTCGTGGAGATGGACTCGAATTTCGAGTACGATAACATGGTGATGAACGAGACACGTCTGAGCGACCTGATTGAAGAGCAAGGCCAACGGCTGATTTATATCTTCGATCCTATGTTCGAGCGGTATTTCTTCGGCAGTCTGAAGGAGATTAAACCCGGCACCATGAACGGCGTAGAGTGCGTCGAGTCCAAGGGCAAGGCTCCGAAACAGTTGAAGAGCGAAGACCCGCTGGCCGGTATCAATAGTAAAGGGGACGATGACTTTATGTTCGATGATGAGTTCAAGGACGAGTACGACCTTGGCGATATCGACATGGAAGGTTTCCAGGACCTCAGTTTCGACGATGGAACGATGTTTTGACACGGCCAATGTATTACTGCTGATATTAGGTCCGACAGGCGTCGGAAAGACAGAACTGGCGCTACGCGCAGCGGAGCATTTTGATTGCCCGATACTGAGTTGTGACAGTCGTCAAGTGTATCGCGATATTCCTATCGGGACAGCGGCCCCGACGAAAGAGGAACAAGCGCGGGTGAAACATTATTTCGTAGCTACGCGAGCATTAGAGGACGATTATAATGCCGGCCAATACGAACGGGACGCGCTGGCACTCCTGGAGCAACTTTTTGCCACACATGAGGTATTGGTGATGACCGGCGGTTCGATGCTATACGCCGATGCCGTTTGCAACGGACTGGACGATTTGCCGACCGTACCGAAAGAGATACGAAAAGAGGTGACAGAAAAAGGGCGAAGGGCAAATGGCAAAGGATTACAATGGTTACAGCATGAGGTGCAACGTCTGGACCCCGTCTATTGGGAAAAAGTAGACCGCAATAATCCGGCACGGTTGGCGCACTGCGTCGAACTATGCATGACAACGGGAAAACCGTACTCGTCATTATTGACAAAATCAGGCATCAGCAAAAGGCCGTTCCGTATTGTCAAAGTAGCCTTGGACCGTCCTCGCGCAGAACTATACGCGCGCATCGACGAGCGCGTGAAAAAGATGATGGCGGACGGGTTATTGGACGAAGCGAAAGCCGTTTACCGGAAACGACATCTGAACAGTCTGCAGACTGTAGGCTACAAAGAGCTTTTCGCGTATATGGATGGCGAGTATGATTTGGAGCGCGCCATCGAACTGATACAACAAAACACACGCCATTATGCCAAGCGGCAACTGACCTGGTTTAGGCGTGATAAAGATATTTATTGGTTGAATGCCAAGGATAATTATGAGAAAAACATATCTATTATTGATTCTTTGCTGCGCTGTGACGGCGTGCAAGAAAAATAACGTGGACTTCAGTTTCTCGCCCGCCAATCCCCGGGCCGGAGAGACCGTCTCCTTCTCCAACCTCTCCGAATCGGGTGAAGAATGGAACTGGAGCTTCGGCGACGGAGCCACCATGACCTTGAAGTCCCCTACCCATACGTACAAACAACCGGGTACATACAAAGTGACGCTACAAGTGGATAAGAAATCATCATGGTCGGCCACAAAAGAGATCACTATCTACGATACTATCCCTACCTTTGCATGCGAGGATACGGAGTTTGTGATTTACAAGGATTACACATTCAACGCCGTAGTATATAATCCCTATAATTATGAAGTGACATACGAATGGTCGTTACCGGACGGTTCTGACTACGCGGTTGTGACCGATACGACGATGAAAAAGAGTTCTTTGCATTTGTATTTCACCAAAGCAATGAACGCGGCGCCTATCCAATTGCGCGTGGTAGTGAACGGCATCGAGACCATCGCCAAAAAGACGTTTACTGTAAGTGACCAAAAGACCCACTCCATACTGCTACGTACCCCGGATGGCGATTTCCGTCAGCGTATCTTCGGCGACCGGGCTGAAAAAGCTTTGCCTGTATCATCCGATACGACAGCCAAGCGTCTTTTGGACAAGGAACAGGATACCTTACAGACTTATAACGGCAGAGAATTCCGCTTGGACAGTCTGGCCGGAGTATATACCGGAATGAAAGGTTTCCATATAGCGAGCCGCAAAATATATTATCGTGCAGAGGGTTTATGGGTAGCTAATATCGACGGTTCGTACAGAGTGCAGATTGATACTACCGCCTGCGAGGTCATGACACTGGACACGAAAGACAACCGTATCTACTGGGCGAACAAGAACGGCGTTTGGTATATGCCGTTTGTGGGTACTGACAACAACCGTTTTGTGACGGTTCCGGTACAGTTGAACTCCTTGACAAACGCAGAAAAAATTACCGCAGACAATACTAATCAATAATGATACAACCGGATTATATTTTTGAGACTTCGTGGGAAGTCTGCAACCGCGTAGGCGGTATCTACGCCGTCTTAAGCACTCGTGCCGCTTCGATGCAAGCAGAGCACCCGGATAAGGTATTCTTCTTCGGTCCCGATTTTGGCGACCACAGTAATATCTACTTCAAAGAGGATAAATCGCTCCTTAAAGATTGGATAACGGTCACCCGTCATTTGTCGGTTGATATCCCTATTCGCGTGGGGCGTTGGAAAGTGCCGGGCGAACCGATAGCCATACTGCTTACGTTTGATGCACTATGGAAGGAAAAAGATACCATCTACACCTGGGCTTGGAATAAATTCCGTGTGCAGAGCCATGCGGCATACGGCGACTATGATGAGTCGTGTCTGTTCGGCTTTGCCGCCGGAATGGTGATGGAAAGTCTATATAAGTGGCTAATGGCTAAAGGCGAAGGACGGAAGGTGTGCGCACATGCGAACGAATGGCAGACTGCTTTCTCCATCTTCTATTTACGCGACCATTGCCCTCAGATAGCCACACTCTTCACTACCCACGCCACCGGTATCGGTCGTTCCATCGCAGGTAACGGAAAGCCGCTCTACGACTATTTTGAAGGTTACAACGGCGACCAGATGGCCCAGGAATTGAATATGGTCTCCAAGCACTCGGTGGAGAAACAGGCAGCACATTGGGCAGACTGCTTCACAACAGTCAGTTACATTACCGCCCGCGAATGCGCGCAGTTATTGGACAAACCTGTGGACATAGAGACACCTAACGGATTCGAACCGACGTATGTACCCAAAGGAAAGGCTTTCGACCAACGTCGTGAGGAAGCACGGGAAGCGCTACGCAAAGTGGCAGGCGAGCAGTTAGGCGGCGTCGTACCGAAAGACGCGATGTTTATCTGTATCTCCGGTCGTCAGGAATGGAAGAATAAAGGTATTGACGTGTTTGCCAGCGCGTTGGACAAACTGGCGCAGAAGATTTATCATGCAGGGGCTCAGATGAACCGCGAGGTCATCGCGTTTGTAATGATACCCTATTTGGATCGTGCTCCGGCACGCAAAGGCAAAGTGAGTGCTGTATTTGTACCCTATTATCTAAACGGCCATGATCCCTTGTTCGGCAAAACCTATTATGACTTGCTCATCGGTATGGATATCACGGTGTTCCCTTCATATTACGAACCGTGGGGCTACACGCCATTAGAGTCCTGTGCGTTCCATGTACCGACTATCACCACTTCGTTAGCCGGTTTCGGCGAATGGGCAGCAAGGCAGAAAGAGAAAGCAGGCGTGACCGTTATTGAGCGGAATGACTCTAATTTCAATGTGGTGTCCGAGCGGATAGCGGATGAGTTGATGCGCTTTGCATGTTTTACTCCGGCGCAAGTACAAACGGCCCGCAAGGAGGCCGCAGCCATTGCCAAGAAAGCCGACTGGAAGCATTTCTTCAAATATTACCGGGAGGCTTACGAGATTGCCTTGAAAAAGGCCGAGGAACGAAACACAACACCCAAAAAGAAAAAAAACACTAAGAAAATATGAAAAAACTACGACTCTTGGCAGCTATGCTGCTCTTTTCACCTTTAGCCATAAGCCTTTCGCCCTTATCGGCTTGCACTAATTTTTTAGTGGGCAAAGATGCTTCCGCAGATGGCAGTACGATGATTTCCTATGCTGCCGACTCGTATGGCATGTTCGGTTTCCTGCATTTCTCTCCCGCAACCGATTATCCGGAAGGAGCGATGCGTGAGGTGAAAGACTGGGACACCGGTAGGCCTCAATTGAGCATTCCGCAAGTGGCACACACATACACCGTAGTAGGAAACATGAACGAGCACCAAGTTACCATTGGCGAGACTACATGGGGCGGTCGTGAGGCACTATGGGATACGGTAGGTGTGGATTACGGAAGTCTTATTTATATCGCTCTGGAGCGCAGTAAGACCGCCCGCGAAGCCATTGAATGGTTCATCACGCTCGTTAACGAGTACGGTTATGCCTCTGAAGGTGAGTCGTTCTCCATCGGAGACCCGAACGAAGTATGGATCATGGATCTCATCGGTAAAGGTCCGGGCCGCAAAGGTGCCAACTGGGTAGCGGTACGTATTCCGGATAACGCCATCAGCGGACATGCCAATCAGTCTCGCATCACTACATTGCCTCTGACCGAGAAGCATAAACTGACCAAAGAGGAGAAAGCTTTGCAGAAAAAACTGAATTGCGTGTGCCATGGCGATTGGCTGTGGGATAAGGATGTGATTGCTTTTGCACGCGAGAAAGGATATTTCTCAGGTGCAGACAAAGAATTCTCATTCCAAGCCGCCTATAATCCTTTTGACTTCAGCGGACTCTATGTTTGTGAGGCACGCGTATGGTCATTCTTCCGCCATTTCTCAAATGATATGGACAAATATTTCGACTACGCCTCCGGTAAGATTTTCCGCGACACAAAAGGAAAAGATGCCGGCGAGAATATGCCGCTTTGGATCATTCCGAACCGCAAAGTGAGCGTGCAGGACATGAAAGAATGCATGCGTGACGAATACAAAAACACTCCTTTGGATATCACCAAAGGAACAGATGCCGGACCATGGGAGAGCAAACTCCGTTACGGCGGATTAGGTTTCAAACTGGCATTGGAAGGTACTGATACTTTGCAATACTGGTATGAGCGTCCAACGGCGACCCAACAGACGGCATGGTCGTATGTGGCGCAGATGAGACACGATAAGAGAGGTATCTTCTGGTTCGGCGTTGATGATGCCGCATGCTCGTGCTACACTCCGATGTACTGCTGCATCAATCATATCCCGGAGTGTTTTGCTGAAGGCAACGGAGACAGTTATACTTTCTCGCCAACAAGCGCATGGTGGACATTCAACATCGTTGCCAATTGGGCGTATACCAAATACAGCCGTATGTATCCGCATATCCGCGAGGCACAACAGACATGGGACGATAAGTTCAATACCCAGATAGACGGTGTAGACCGGAAAGCGGCCGAATTAAGTGAAGAGGACGCACGGGCATTCTTGACCAACTACAGTTGCTCGCAGGCGGAGAACCTCGTAGCAGACTGGCAACGATTAGGTATCTATCTGTTTACCAAGTTCTTGGACGGTCAGGAACGCAAGGAAGAGAATGGGCAATTCAAACGGAACAAATACGGCAATAGTTGCGGTCCAAATCGTCTTCCATTACCGGATCATTTCTTGAAGATGGTTGCGCCCGAGATATCGCATGAGTAATTTGAGAATATAGTGTTTAAGTTTAGAGATTAGATATATGTCCTTACAATGTGGAATAGTGGGTTTGCCCAATGTAGGCAAGAGCACCCTGTTTAACTGTTTGAGTAATGCGAAAGCGCAAAGCGCAAACTTCCCGTTCTGTACGATTGAACCGAACGTAGGTGTCATCACCGTGCCGGATGAGCGGCTGATCAAACTCGGAGAGATATGCAAGCCGGAACGAGGCGTGATACCGACAACCGTAGAGATAGTGGATATTGCCGGTTTAGTCAAAGGCGCAAGCAAAGGGGAAGGTTTGGGGAACAAGTTCCTGGCTAATATACGCGAAACAGACGCTATTATCCATGTATTGCGTTGTTTCGACGATGAGAACGTAGTGCATGTCGATGGTACAGTAAACCCTGTGCGCGACAAAGAGATCATTGATGCAGAGTTGCAACTAAAGGATCTCGAGACAGTGGAGAGTCGCATACAGAAATGTGAGAAAGCAGCCAAGGCTGGCGGCGACAAGAATGCAAAACTACAATTAGAAGTGCTCGTCAAATACCGCGAGGCCTTATCGCAAGGTAAAAATGCCCGTACGGTAGAGTTGGACAACAAAGAGCAGGAAACCGCAGCCAAAGATTTGTTCCTATTGACGAACAAACCCGTGATGTACGTATGCAACGTAGATGAAGCAGCCGCCGTTACCGGCAATGCATATGTTGAGCAAGTGAAAGAGGCGGTTAAGGATGAAGATGCACAAGTATTGGTATTAGCAGCCAAAATTGAAAGCGAGATTGCGGAATTAGAGACATACGAGGAGCGGCAGATGTTCCTCGAAGAAATCGGTCTACAAGAGAGCGGCGTGAACCGCCTTATCAAAGCGGCATATGCGTTGCTGAACCTCCGTACTTTCCTTACTGCAGGTTCCGACGAAGTACGCGCATGGACCTTCAAGGCAGGAGCCAAAGCACCTCAATGCGCGGGAGTTATTCATACCGATTTTGAACGCGGTTTCATCCGTGCCGAGGTTATCAAATACGATGATTTCATCGCGTTAGGAGGCGAGGCGCAATGCCGCGCTGCCGGCAAACTGGCCACAGAGGGAAAAGACTATATTGTACAAGACGGCGACATCATGCATTTCCTCTTCAATGTCTAATCATTATACAGGGTTTAAGCATACTGCACTATGATAGAATCCTTATTAGCATATGGTTGGTGGGTTGGAGCGCTATGTATCGTGCTTGGTTTTGTGGCACTCGTCAAAGGAGCCGACTGGCTTGTAGATGGTGCCTCGGCGATAGCGAAACGGTTCGGGATCAGCGATCTGGTGATCGGTTTGACCGTCGTAGCGTTCGGCACGTCCATGCCGGAGTTCGTGGTGAACATGGTCTCCGTCGCAGAAGGATCGACGGACTTGGCGCTAACGAATATTCTGGGCTCAAACATCATCAATACCTTCGTCATTCTCGGCCTTACAGCGCTGGTCTATCCCATCGCATCCCAAAAGCGCAGTCGGGATTTCGACATCCCGATGTCTATCATTGCCGGTCTTTTCGTGCTGGTGTTTGTGGCTGTCCAACTGCCTTTCGGCGAAGACGGCAAAGGGGTCGGACGTATAGGCGGTGTTATCTTGCTGCTGCTCTTCTGCTATTTCCTCTATAATACCTTCCGCCATGCCAAAGACCACCCGAGTGAACTACCAAGTGACGAAGGACAAAGTACAAAGAAGATAACCCTCCGAAGGGCTATTTGCTTGATTCTCGGCGGATTGGTAGGATTGGTTGTAGGGGGTGAATTGATTGTAAAGAGCGCTGTGGATCTGGCAACAAGGATGGGGGTCAGCGAGGCGATCATCGGTCTGACCATCGTTGCCTTGGGTACTTCCCTGCCGGAGTTGGCTACTTCCGTCATCGCTGCCGCGAAGCATAACAGCGATATTGCACTTGGCAATGTCTTCGGCTCCAATATCTTCAATGTATTTTTTGTGTTGGCTACCAGTGCTACCGTACGCCCGCTACCGGCATATGAGGGCATAGAACTAGACGCTGTCATGGCCGCTTTGGGCAGCATCATCGTTTGGCTGGCAGTAAAGACCAACGATCAACGTATGATTCAACGTTGGGCGGGAGCCTTGCTGCTACTCGTCTATGGAGGATATTTGACTTATCGGTTGATGAACGTGTAAAGAGCTCTTGCTTTTACAGCATTTTGTTCATTTTGTGACGTTCGAGGTCAAAGAACCAACCCCATTTATTGAAATAGCGACATATGTTCTGAATATGAATTCGGAGCATATGTTTATTTTTATAGGAAGCGCGCGTGTGCGCATGTACGATAGTCCATTCGGGATAATAGAGTGTCAACCAGTTTCGATGAATCGTACGGGTTAGGTCCATATCTTCCGGGTACATGAAATAACGCTCGTCAAAGAGCCCGGCTTCTACCGCTGCTTTGGTGCGTAATAACATGAAACAGCCACTCAGATAGGGCGCGTTAATCGGACGAGTAAGATCCATATCGCGCAACTCATAGCGTCTGTTCCGGCGTGCAATCATCCACTCCGGCAGGAAACGGCGGCCAAAGACATCCATAGGAGACGGTAAGCGCTTGGCTAAATACTGCTGACTGCCGTCGGTTGAGACTACGCGTGGCATCATCTGACCTACTTGCGGGTTAGCCATCATCCAGTCATGCATAGCGTCAATATCTTCCGCTTTGACACGGATGTCGCTATTCATAACCAAGTGAAGCTCTGTCTTATAGTACGCACTTTCACGCAAAGCTATATTGTGTGCACACCCATAACCGAGATTCGCTTTCATATGGATGTAGCGAAGTTTCGGATGTTTGATTTCCGACTTGGGGTGTATCTCTCTTTGTTCGCTGTTATCCAACAGATAGATCTTACGCAGATTTTGGACGCGTAATAACTCTTCCAATAACGGAAGCACCTCTTCTTCCCATTTGGGGTGGTATAAGACAATAGATATGTTAAGCATATGCGTTCAGGGCTTTCTTGTAAATATCAATAATAATTCGTTCGTCAAAATGCGCTATCATCCGTTCGCGACCTGCCTTTCCCATGGCGACGAGTTGTTCCGGTGGTATCTCTATCATCCTGCGCATGGCTTGAACGAGGCTGTCCAGACTCTTTTTCTCACATAGCCAACCATTCATGCCATCAACCACAACATCTTTACACCCGACGGTATTGGTAGCGATAAGCGGTCGTTCCATTGCTGCTGCTTCCATCAACGAACGGGGAACACCTTCCATATAGTAAGACGGCAAGACGAGGCAGGAACAGCGTTCAAGGAAGGGCCGCACATCGGTCGTTACACCTAAGTACTCCACTACTCCACTGCGCACCCATTCCTCCATTTCTTCAGGCCCAATAGCATCTGGGTTATCCGCATCAAAGGGACCTAACAATTGCCACCTCACTTTCGGATAGTCCGGCTTGAGCTCTCTGGCCGCTTGTACGAACAACTCTACGCCCTTGCTACGTAACATCCGGCCGCAATGGAGGAAGATGAACGGTTTTTCAGGAGTACCGTGAGAATAAAAGAAATCTGTATTTACCCCTTCGCCCGGTATCACATGTGCTTTGTCTGCAGCTATGAGTTTCCAACGAGTGAATGTATCACAATCGTCCTGATTAAGAAACCATACCTCATTCGTCTTACGCAAAGCGTATTTATGCATAATGCAGGAGAGATGAAACAACAAATTACGCTTGATGAATGTATAGCCCAACCCCGGAACAATTGCAATATGGTTGATTCGTAAGGCCGCAGCTGCCATCGAACCGTAGATATTGGGTTTGATGGTAAAATGAAATATAAAATCAAACTGCTCGTTGCGATAAAGTTGTTTGAGCTTACGGTACAAATGATAATCCTTGAGCGGGTTGGTGCCTTTACGGTCCACTTCAATAGGTATAAACCGAATCGAGGTATCTTTGAGGGGAGATAAATCGCAGTTATGCGGCGTCACCATCACCACCTCGTATTCTTGCGTAAGTGCCTTCATAACTCCCAAGCGGAAATTCATCATAGACACCGCATCATTACCTACAAATGCAATCTTGCGTTTTGTCATAATTCGGTCAATAATCTATCGATTTCATCGGCAGTTTTCTGCCAACTGAATGTTTTTAAACGTTGCTCGCCTTTACGTATCCATTCGGTTTGCTCCGTTTCGCTCATTTGCAGTGCATGAATAATCGCAAGGGCCATATCAACCGGTTGGTTGGGGTCAAAATAAACGGCGGCCTCTTTTGCTACTTCCGGTAGCGAGGATGTATTACTCAGAAGAATCGGTTTGCGGAAATAGAATGCTTCCAAAACCGGGATACCGAACCCTTCACAAAGGGATGGAAAAATAACCGCTTGGGATCGGGCATAGCAGTAGTTGAGTGCTTCTTGCGAAAGCCAGCCGGTAGTGATAATCTTACCTTTCATAGCCGCTATTTGCGCGCGCTGACGAGCATTCAGCATACGGTCATCTCCAGCAATGACCAGTCCGGTTCCTTCGGGTAAATGATCAGAGGC
>JAFVHA010000046.1 GCA_017478035.1 Paludibacteraceae bacterium
AACACCTTTGAATAGCCAGAGTGCTATTGGATACCAATCGTCAGTAGATTGGATAGCAGTAATAAACATTATAATCTATGCCATCTTGGCTGCAATGCAGACATTTGTTGGCATACCAACTATATTGTTTTTTGTCATGAGGTGTTAAATCAACCGCATCATACTTGATCCCGGTGCAATGCACACGCAACAATTTTACCCGCGAGGGGGCTATCTATAACTGGCAGAAAGATAGTTTAGGTCTATTAACATGAAAAAAACAAATTGATTATATTGTAAAAGTGCGCACGAGTTAGAGTGCAAAGATGATGGACTTTGATTATAATAAGAAATATGGAGAATATATTGTTCCGCATTTAAAAGAATTTTGGAACAAATATAGGAATATTTATTTGGATAGCGGATACCCCAATGGGGTGTTTTTGCCGCACGTTTATGAGAATTACGCTCAGAGTCCTCTTAAAGTTTTTTACATCGGTCAAGATGTACCATATTGGATTAATGCTGAAGAAATGGGGAGAAGGTTTGACGATGGAATGTACTCCCGATACATCGAAACCAACAACAGTGTAATGAATCCTGTAAAGCAAAAAATCGCATGGGGCAACAATAATGGCGCTTTTTGGACTATGGTTGTTAAATTGCACTTGCTGATTCATACAGAGAAGTGGTTTGATTTGACAAAGATCCCAACTAATACGTATTCAGTCATCCAATCATTGGGATATGGAAATGTTAACAGTTTGATGTCTATTCGCACACTACAGAATTACTATGGATTAGAAGAAATAAATACGGATTTATACTGGAAATTGCGAAATGCTGTTACACAATTTGAACATTTAAAAACCATTATTGATATATATGAGCCGGATGTTATAGTAATATTCTGTCGCGACCTCAATGAAGCCCAAGAGGCTGTATTGTTTAACGGGTTGGAAGAAAAAATTCATTGGAGTTTCTCACCAGAATTGGAGGAGTATATTGTAACAGGTGAGATATTCGGCTCATACAAAAGAAGTAAACTCATATGGTGTCCCAATCCGAATTATTTTAGATATTTAGGTACCAATATGCGTGAAATGGCTGAATTGATAGTAAATAATATCGACTAAAATGGGAATAAGAGCAACACATACATGGAGTGAACTTATCGACGCCTTATATAAGTTGAGAGGTGTGGAGATTCATAGTGGGATAATTGATCGTCTAAAGTTTAAGTTAACAGAAGTCTCTGAAAAGAGAATATATATTTATAGATATATATCTTCAAATGAGGGAGAATATGTTGATTTAACTCGAAGTTTTCATGTTGTACATGATATACTTAATAACACGGGAAAATATACTACATATTCGGACCGTGTGTCACGCCAATATAAGCATAGGAGATTTGTGCTTGCTATTTTAAGACAATGCCCATTGTTTATAGTCACTTACAACTCTAAGGAGAATACATACGAGGTGAGATATAGTGACGACACAACAACAGACCAACATGTTGAAGAAAAGAAAAGGCGTGTCGTTGCCATAGTTGGAGCTGGCGCTGCTATCGGATTAGGACCAGAAGGACAGCAGCCGTCAAGCCATTATTTAACAGAGCAATTATTGAAAAATACAGATGATGGTAAAACAAATTTGCTGCAAAAAATAAAGAAGACATTTCCTAATAAATATAAGGATAACTTTGAGGCGTATTTTCACGTTGTCGAACAATTGGCCTCTTTTTATCCAGATTGGAAGCAAAAAGGTAGTGGTGAATATATAGTTCAACATCCATTATCGCCATTTATAAATCCGACGAAAGTTTTTAAGTTAACTGATAAGCAAAAGAGCCCCAATGAGGTGTTGAAAAGTATGTATATGGAATTAATGAGTCTAATCAATGTATACAATACTTATTTTGAGCAAGAAAAAAATAATGCATTAAGTTGGTACACCAATTTTTGGAAAGGCCCTCAGAATATTATTTGGGATATATTTACGTTCAATTATGATACTACTATTGAAACCTCTTTGCAAGAATACATTGATGGATATTATAGCCTATCTGGCGATTATCAGCACTTTGAACCTCAGAAGTATATAGATGACAAAAAAAATTCCGAGAAACATACAATAAATCATGTGCATGGATGTTTATTATATAGTGGTGAAAAGCCTAATTTTAAAGTAGATAGAGAGATTCAGGAAGTATATTCACATAACCAATTTAAGTGGAAAGACTTTCAAACAAATCTTGATAACATCACTTGTCGAAGTTTAAGTGCAGGCAGAGGACAAAGTGGAGACCTTTTAGTGCAAGATAGTATTATTACAGGTCTTCACAAAACAGACAAAATCGTTTCACAACCATTCTCATTTTACCGTACACAAATGGATGTGCAATTAATTGAGAATGACAGTTTGTTGATAGTAGGCTACTCTTTTAACGATTATTACGTGAACAATCTATTAGAAAGTTTGACACTTTATCATAACAATTATAGGGTAGCTGTTATAGATTTTTTAGTTATTGAACAGTTAGATTCACAAAAAGAATATGCAATAGCTGAATACTTTTACAACCATAAGGAACGAGCCTTCATGAATCACTTTTTTGAAAGGTTACTACAAGATGATGCTCAAAGCAATGTCTGGGAGGGGTTCGATTATAGCCATGTTTCGGAACATTACTTGACATCTAAAAACGGCAAAGTAATGTTCCATATCGGAGGATTTAAAGAGGCCGCAAAGCACAAAGAGCAGATATATGAATTTTTAACAGCGAATAAATAAAGATATCAAATATAATAGGACCAGGTAGTTTTATTACAAGAAAGCAATAAAAGAATAATTTGTAAGAATGCTTAATTATAAAGATTTAATATTACAAATTGAGGAGTGGACAAAGGGTGAAAGCAAACCTTTCGCCACACGTCTGCGTATCGCATTTGAAAACTATCAACAAGTCCTTGCAGAAGGTATTTTATATGATGGAATTGGCGAAAGCCATGACCTGTTATTAGATCATACGCTCTATATCCGTGTTGATGATACTTTTTTATCGGAGATTCGTGAACTTTGTGATAATATTCTTACTACGTACAACGACTACAATAATGGAACTATAGCCAAATGCATTGAGAATAATTGGTGGGATAAATATAAAGATTCTTGGTCAAAGTGCCATGAAGATGCTGATGGGAAAGATAATGTTTACTATCGTATGCGATCAAGGGTGGAAGGTAACGATACTCACAAGATATTTACCAGGGAAGACTTGTTTCACATACCATTCAATAGGCGTGATTTGATAAAACCATATCGGTATAGTATGATTGGTATGCCCTGCTTATATTTAGGGTGTTCAATTTATGTGTGCTGGGAAGAGATGAGAAGAGCAAGTATAAACAACTTGATGATATCGGCATTCAAATTATGCAAAGGGTACACTTTAAATCTATTAGATTTGCGTCTCAAAAGAGAATTTGAAGCTGAGATTAGTTTGAAAGAATATTTGCGCACACTTCCATTAATTATTGCTTGTTCTTTCAAAACAATGAGTAAGGCGGGTGTATATATTCCGGAATATGTCTTTCCTCAATTGGTTATGCACCTCATAGTAAAGGATAGTGCTTATGACAGAAAGTTGGACGGAGTGATATATAATACCACACAACAAGAAGATGATTTTAAGGTGGTTACCAAGGATAACTTTAGAAGAATTGAAAATATTGCTATTCCTGTATATGATGTTAAGGACGAAGGCTATTGTTCGAAACTAAGCTGTATGTTCGAATTAACAGAACCGACAACAACAGAGTATGAAGATAACAAAGATCCATTGAGAGGATATTTACCTTTTCCTGATGGGGATTATGGAAATACAATATTCTGGGCATTAGAAAAAAGATTAGAAAACCCTGACTTGTATCAAAGAATCAAAGTATAATCCAATTTAAGCGCGTACGCGCGTAGTAGATAAATAAGGAATAGTGCAAGATGCAACACTATAAAACAGCATCAAATGATCTTTGACGTAGAGAAATGCAGAACTCCCAGGAAAGCAAATGTTCCCCGGGCAATGCTGATCTATTTCCATAGTGGTCGGTTTTGGTGGTAGTTATAGGATTCCGAATAAGTGGAGGATTTCTATAAAACTTATTACCCTATACATCTTTGAGATTAAGTCCACCTGTTTTGGAAAGTGATTGATCAAATATGGTTTAACGCAGTGTAAACCGATGGAAATAATAATTGTAATAAAATAGTAACTCAATATCTCCATAATTATTATAATTTATTTCTGTCTGTTATTTTACTATAAATATACGATTTTTTTGTAAAAAGTTTAGGGTTTTTGAAAGAAAAAACGCATTTTGATCAAAAAAAAATGAATGGATCAGCGAGCTAAAGATAGTTTCAGTAATTTCTATACGTCTGATAGGATGAAGCAGAGTACTACTCACGAGTACTTTAAACAAAAGTGAGAGTGATCATTGAAATGATGTAAATAAATAACAAATAACAAGGCAAAAAAGGGTCGAAAATGAGGGTTTGGGTAAAAATCCGAAAAAAATGCTCGTATCTAAAATCACAGGATATATACATAGTATATATAAGTGAGGGGGGATACGATATTGACCTGATGGAATTCCGAGGTTGCTTTAATGTTGTTCGAGCGGCTCTACACAAGGGCTCACGGGCTAAAAAGGTATGTTCAATGTAGA
Organism: Paludibacteraceae bacterium; assembly: GCA_017478035.1. Taxonomy (GTDB): domain Bacteria; phylum Bacteroidota; class Bacteroidia; order Bacteroidales; family Paludibacteraceae; genus Colicola. Next base: position 4,713 of record JAFVHA010000046.1, read on the forward strand.
CGAACCATTAATCTGAGCCAGTTGTGTGCAGCAGTTTGTGAGGTACTCCGAATATGTCGTCCCTGAAACAAATTCATAGAATCGTATATACGGGCACATTGATGCACTTGGGTTGGTACTTGACCCGTACATTCGATATCCATATCTGCTGTCAGTATTCCACATTAATCGATTGGTACTTGATGAAGTTGGGTGTAAGAGGAAAGCATCCTTACAAGTAGAGGTAACATTTTCCACATATACCGCAGCAGTAGTATTTCTTCCTGCTTGATTAGAGCCTGTTGATGTACTTAAGTATAAATACGGGTATGTGGCATTTTCAGCATTTGTGAATGTGTGATTACCAGATGTTATGTCACTTAACGTCCATACATATTGACTGCCGACACTTGCTGCTGATATTTCACCGTCAGAATTTGGGGTGAAGGTCGCATATTGTCCCCAAGTAGTGGATGAATAAACGGTGTTAAACCCAATGGCTCCAATAGTAGTATTATTAGCCAATGTGGTACTTGCGGTCGCCTGTACGGCTCCGAATACATATTGCTTACCGGAACTGAGAGTTGTGGTTACTACATATCTATCGGTTCCGGTTATAGTCGCCTTTGCAAAAACAGCATGGTAGGTGACAGCTCCTGTGACATTAGGCATTGAACCAGCAGAAGTATAAACAGTTTTTCCGGCGAGGCTATTTAGTTTGCCGCTCCAAGTGCTACCTGCTGCCGCCCATCCGTAAAAGGTGGTACTTGTACCATCACAACTGGAGGGATCGTCAGGAAAGACGGGCTTGCTTCCGTTTGCGACAGAAGAGGTTCTGTACGAACTCCCATTGACCATCCAAGTTACGGTATAATACACATTTGGTGTGGCATCACCGATAGCAGGAGTGTTGCTCGCACAATAGTCTCCACTACCTACTGGCATTACAGACCATGTGTACTCTGTACCATTGGTAAGACCGGTTATTGTACAAGACTTTGTTGTTGAACCAGTTACACCACCAACGGAACCCGCTGAACTTCCGGAACTCTTGACCTTACAAGTAACCGTGTAACTATCAGCATGGGATACAGCAGGCCAACTAAGTGCAATTTGCGTGTTACCCGGTGTGGCCGTAACGGCTGACATGTCCAGTGAAGTACATGAAGATGTTACTTTCCAAACATAAAAAGGAGTATAACTATTATTGATAGAGCTATACATTCGGTAATAATTGCCATTCTTTTGGAGATACCGAGTATTACAAGTAAATGTGTATTGTCCGTCAGCATTCGTTTTTACACTACATGTACCTCCTGTATTTCCATGTTTGAAATGGTTTCCCGTCGGAGATTGGACATATTTTTCAAGTGTGGGATTATACAATGTCCATCCTGTGACAGTTTGGTTGACTTTTACAAGAGTTATTTCGTACTGCACCCAATCACTCTCAGTATTTGAAACAGCAGCATCGTTGGTTCCGTTTTGACCACTGACACCGAGAGAAGGCAAACTACTTGACTCTGTTGCAAGAACAACCACATCGCCATCATCCAAATCAGAAATAGCAGTAACTTTTGTGTAGGTGTTTGCTAAATCTCCCCACGCATGAGGGATGCATAATGATAGTAAGAGTGTGATGGTTACCAGCCATCGAGCTTTGGGTAAAATGTTAAAAGTTTTCATATTATGTAATATTTTGATTTTTAGCTGCTTATAAACATGTTATCGAGGGCAAGTCGAAGTAAATTCGAGGTAAATACGGAGGCAAACCGAACCAAACCCCACTTGACTTATACCCACGCGGTTAGGGGACTCACCGCTCGCCAAAAGCGAGAAGCAAGTCCTAAAAATAGGAAATATGTTAAATGACTTTGTCATTATAAATATATATATTATGGTTGTTACAACCGACATATCAAGTTATGTTTGGTGTTGTCCGCATTGCGGATGACGCCCCTTTCGTCGTGCCTATACTGAAATAAATAAACTAAAATAACAAATATTATGAACAACAAAAACTTTTTATCAAACATTCGGAGTCCGTTCTTGGACTCACCGAGTAGTGACGTTAGCCATGGCCGTCGTTCAGCCGTCGTTCGACCGTCGTTCGGCCGTCGTTCCACACTACTAAAACTCATGTCTATTTTGGCTATCCTGCTAACTGTTGGAGTTGAGCAGATGTGGGGTGCTATTACCAATAACAATGATGGTACTTATACCGAGACGTCTGGAACAGGAACTATTAGCAGTAACGTCATTACATGGTCATTCGCAGGAGGTAACGTCACTGTCAAACAAAGCGCAACAGGAGGTAATAATCCTTCAAGTTCTTATCTTTCTGCTGCACGTGTATATGCAAAAAACACGTTGACAGTGGCTGCAACCAATGGCTTTAAAATCGAGAAAGTGGAAATCGTCGTCTCGACCACATATTATGGTGCTGGCGTTCAGGCTGGAACATCCGTTAGTAGCAATACGGTAGGTAATTTGACTGATGTAACAACTTCCTTAACTTCTTCAAGCGGAGGTACGCATTCTTTTACGCCTGCTACTGATGGAGCAAAAACACAGTTTTATATCAGAAACCAGAACACAGGAAGTACAAACACGCAATTACGCTGGGCTAGCGGTAAATTAAAAGTTACCTATTCCTATACAAAGCCTTCCGCGGTTGCCTCAGGGACTGTCACATCTAGTAGTTTCGGCTTGAGTATTACTGATGCGTTGAACACAAACAAGTACGATGTTTATTTCAGCACGAGCAGTACTGCTCCGACAGCTACGACGACCGCAAGTGTCGCAAACCAAACAACGCAAACTCCAACTATAAGCAGCGGGGTATCTGCAGGTCAGACCTATTATGTCTGGGTACGTAGTGTTAAGACTATCAGTTCTGATACATGGAAGAGCCTTTGGACAGCTATGTCCCCTGCCTCTCTTACAACCCCAGGAGCCTCATATACCGTAGTTTGGGCAATCAACCCTGCTGCAGGAGGTTCGTTGAGTGCTACAAGTGGATCAAGCACAACTGTTACACCGACAAGCGGGTGGAGATATGCATCACCTGCTTACACCGTATTAACAGGCGCTGCCAGCGTGTCGCAAAGCACAAACACCTTTACTGCAACGCCAACAGCCAATAGTACTATTCGCATCAATATGGAAGAAATCCCGTCGCACAATATTATTTTCAATACCGGCGGCTTGGTTTCTATTCCCAATGCATCTGTACTTGAAGGTGCAACGTACAACATCACCGAAACACCTGCAGCCAGTCTGACACCCAGTTGCGAGTATGGCACGTTTGTAGGTTGGACTACGGCAAGCACTATAGCTGATGCCAGTGTTTGCCCGACTATAATAACCAGTTACACGATGAGCACAGCCGATGTTACTCTATATGCAGTATATAGCAAAACTACAGGGGGAGGAAGTTCTCCAACTGCATATAGTGCTGGTGACACCGGTGACTTTGTCATAGCCTCTTACAATACTTCTAATTCAAAATGGTATGCCATTCCACAAAATCCGACCGTATCCAGTGGTAAAATTGCTGGTGTGGAAATAACTGTAAGTGAATCAGGCGGTGTTTATTACGTAACATCCGCAAATGCTACGGGATACACATGGAATATCCGACTCAATACAAATGGTAGTTGTTGTCAATCGCTATACGATGCGGCAAACTCTAAAGCGCTGTACCATAGTAACGGAGGTACATCCGGTACAAATCTTTCGTATGGAACGTCAACCGGATATGGATGGGATATTGATGCAGAGGGCGATGACCTAACATTCCAAGGTGTCGGGATAAGTTCCAACACGTGTACTACCAATAGCCGTGGTATGTTAATGAACGGTACAAACTTTGGAGGTTATGCGCTTTCAAATGAAGGTGCATCCGGCTATTATCGTATCCAAGTTTTGCCAATAGCAAGTGCCGGAACTACGACTTATAGCCTCGACGCCAACTGTTGCAATCCCCTTGGTACAATTAATGGTTCGTTTAGTTTTACCAGTGTAGGTACAACAGGAGCGACGGCGAACTGGGGTTGGACGGGTGCCACCACCGGTATCAGTAAAAATATATTAAAAGTATATAAGGAGTTGGACAACTCGCTTGTTGCAACAATTGATAATATTTCCGCTTCTGCAACTTCACAAGCCATCACCGGTTTGGATCCTTGTACGGAGTATTATGTTAAACTTACCACCGTTTCAAGTGGTGGTGGTTATTGCGACGGTGTTGCAGATCAGACAGGTGCAAGTCATGTGACGTTTACGACGAGTGGTTACACCGTTACCAAGACAGGAGTGACGAACGTTACGGCGGCATCGTTATCGGCGATTCCGGCAACGACATGTGCCAGCGGATTTGGTCCTATTACCATTGAAGCAGCAAGCGGTTATGTATTACCGGCAACTATCACCGTCACCGGTGCTACTGGTTCATGGACTCAAGCAACCGGGTCATTAACAATCAGCGATGTGACTGGAAATGTAAGTATTACCATCACTCCGACAGCGGCGACAGGATGGAAATTTAAAAGTGAGGCAGATGATTGGACGGAGCATGCCATGACAGAGAACGCAGGTGTGGCTACATGTAGTGTATCGTTGCCTGCAGATTCACGTATTGAGTTCTGTTTCGATGGTAATGGTACGGCATACAAAAACAACGGAGCCATCATCACAACAACAAGTGGATGGACATTTTATACGGATCACAGCAACTGTAGGATTCATACCGGTCCTGCCGGAACCTATACATTTGATATCAACACTTCCACTCACGCAGTGACGGTAACCTACCCAACGGTTAGTCACCCGAATGAGCACTATGTATATTTTAAAAACACGAGTGTTTGGGGAACCGTTAAGGGATATTTAGGAAATACCGGCAACTCCAATAAAGCAGCTGACTGGCCGGGATCTGATATGCAAGCCACCACCTCTATTTGTGGTGAGACATACCATTATGCAGCCTTGAATGCCTTGAGTGGGACATATAATGTAATTATATTTAATAATGGTTCCGGAGCACAGACAAGCGATTTGTCAACGACAGGTAGTTTAGGAAAATACAATGCCAACCAAGATGCGAATTGGCACGATTTCACTTTCTACGCCATTACGTTTGCAGGAAATGGCAACACCGGAGGTTCAATGACGGATGTGGAAAACATTTGTCCGGGGGACGGCGAAACAATAGCAGCAAATGGATATACAAGAACCGGTTATACCTTTGCCAATTGGAAAACGAATGTAGCTATTACCGCAAACGGTAGTCCGGTTGCGGCCAACGGTGATGTTCCTGCCGGAGCAACTATTTCTTCTATCAATTCCAATATCACGTTGACCGCTCAGTGGACAGCGAACACGATTTCGCTGACGCTGAATAAGAACACCGAGGATGCCGGTTCGAATAACGGTAGCGGTAGTATTGATTATGACGCTACATCGGGAACGATCTCTACTACGCCTACACGTACGGGTTATTCCGTAGAAGGATATTATACCGATGCGGCATGTACGGCGGCTAACAAGGTGCTGACGAATACCGGTGCTGTAGTGAACTCGACGGTTTCGGGTTACACGACGAGCGGCAAATGGACTCGCGCCACAACGCCGACAACACTTTATACGAAATGGACACCGAATAACTATACGGTTACATGGTATGCCGGTGGTACGGCATCGGGAAATATAACGACAGCCGGCAATCCGAGTACGAGTGTGGCGTATAATAGTAAGGTGACGGATTTGCCGACCAATCCGGATGGAAGTGCGTGCGACAAAGTGTTTGTCGGTTGGACAGATGATACGGATTATGACCACGGAACAAGTCTGCTGTTCACTGATGCAGCCGGTTCACCTGCTATCACCGGTGCCACAAACTTCTACGCGGTGTTTGCGACGGAGAGTGTGGGAAGCACAACATTATTAGAAGAGGACTTTTCTGAGATTACTACCGGAAATAGTACCTCAACAAGTGGTAGTAGTACAACATGGGGCAGAAATGATAATTTCTCGACTGGTGCCAATACTTATAGTGCCGGTGGGGCTGTAAGATTGGGATCCGGTAGTAATACGGGAAATCTTACGACTAAACAATTAACCGCAGCCATAGGAGATGAAATTACTGTTGCTTTCAAGGTTAAAGGATGGTCGTCAGTAGAAGGCGATATAAGTGTATCCGGTTTATATAGCGAGTTCACTAAGCCTTCAGATATTACATATACTGCTGTAATGAATGGCGATTTTGAGTCGAAGTCTGTGACAGTTACTTTGACTAAAGCTAATCCATATATTATCATCGCCACTACGGCCAAGCGTGCTTTCATTGATGATTTGGTAATTACAAAATCGGGTACTACTTACACCGGTCACACGATTACTTGTGCGGATTGCGGGACGAGTGTGACTCCGACGTTTACGGCAGCTCCGGCAGGCGGAACGGTGGCTGTGACCAAAGGTGGAAATGCTGTGGCAAGCGGTAGCACGGTGAAGACCTGTACTTCTATTGATTTGTCCGTAACGATTACTCCTGCTGCGCATTACACTTTGACCGGCTTTACAGCCAGCGGTTTGACAACAGGAACGGCAACGATCTCTCCTGCGACGAATACGGTTCTTCCGAGTACTTCGGCACAGACGTTTACGGTAACTGTTTCTGCATCGGCAACAGGTACGCTGAACCTGACGCCGGTACTGACGGAAGACGCACATGTAGCGATTAACTGGAATGTGAATGGTGTAAATCAGTCGATTGCTGCTACGGAAGGCTTGACGTGGGTTTATTCGGGCGGAGACTTAACCGATCTTCCGAGTGAGCCGAGCGTACCAGCAGGTTGTTCAGGTACGAAGGTATTTGCCGGATGGAGCGAGAAACACTCCGACGCGACAGAAGAAGATGCTTCGTACTACGATGATTTGTTCACTACCGTAGGCGGTGCTCCGACGGGAATATCAAGTGCAAAGACATTCTATGCGGTCTTTGCCACCAGTAGCGCTAACCCATTAGCAGGAGAGACGATGTGGGCTGAAGACTTCAGTGGTTTTTCTGCAGATGATACTCCGAATACAAGTTATGGAAGTGAACATACAGGAACGACGGTTTATAACAGTGGAAGTGTGACATATGCTTGTACGAATGGTGGAACAACAACAAAGATATATGCAGCTAATCTTGCCGGGGGTACAAGTCCTGAGATACTTGTTTCAAAAAGCAATGGTCAGTTTGATGTGACGGGTATTCCGACCGGCGGCCAAACGGAATTGACACTCACGTATAAATGTAATAAAGGAACTACTGCTTTTGAAGTAAGCAGTGCTACAGGAACTGTAACGGTCGGCGATGCAAGCGTAGATGGATCTACCTATACACGAACCATCACCATCAGCCAATCCCCATCGGCAACGAATAGCTTTGCATTGACCTTCAAGCAGACTACAAGCGAAAATGCTCGTTTGGATGACATCAGTTTGGTAGTGCCCGGTTCCGGAACAATGACAGATTATGTGACCCTATGCGCGCCCTCGTACACGATTACTTATAATAAGAATACAGAGGACGCCGTAACGAACCTGCCGAGTCCGACGAGTGTACTGCAATCGACAGGAAGCGGTACGCTATCCAGCACCATACCTGTTCGTGCAACCTATACGTTTGTCGGTTGGGCAGAGACGACGAGCGGTGCTGTGGCATATGTGGCAGGCGGAAGTATCACCGGCGTAAGCGCAGACAAGACGCTTTACGCTGTATGGACCAAGACACCGGTAGAAGAACTGTTCTTGAATTATTCTGAGTTGAATAAGTATGTAGGCGATCCTGCTGTGACCTTGGAAGTAACAGGTGTTACTCCGGCTGGTGCAGATGCTACGGTAACATGGAGTTCGAATAACTCGACTGTTGCTTCTGTAGTGGCTGCAACAGGTGTGGTAACGTTCGGTACGGTTGGAACAGCGACTATTACTGCCACTTCGACAGTAACCGGAACGACAACGGCATATTGCTATGTAACGGTTCGTAACAAACCGACGGCTTCGTTCACCGACCTGATTCACGATGGTAATGGAACAGATTTGTCCACATACCACATGCAGAATGTTGCCGGCACAGCGATAGTCTTCCCTACGCTGGATGACTATGCTACTCCGGGTGACGACTGCGATTCGAAGCATTATGTATTCGTAGGTTGGACGACGAGCGACAATAACGATGATCCGGAAGACCATTTGGTAACGTCGGATGTATTAGAGGACGACCAAGCCAAGACATTCTATGCTGTTTGGGCAGACGGAGTTGCCGGTGTAAGTTATACGCAGCTAACGACCAGTAGTTTCAAGACTTCGCCGACGAAGTATGTGATAGGCGCAATAGACGGAGATGACACGTTCTATTTCTACAGTTGTGCCGCCACAGATGCCAATAATGGTAATGGTGGTTGTACGAATGCACCGGGAACAAATGCACCGATACAATTCACGTTATCCGGAACTGCTGATGCTTTAGTAGCGACTTCTACGGAAGCAACGGCTCGTTACCTGACGCCGTTGACTGCAAAGAACTTCCAGATGTCCGCCACATCGAAGACTATTCAGTTGAATGTGGACGGAACGATTGCCAATCCCAGTGATGATAGTTGGACGTTACGTTTCAATACATCAGAAGACTATCTGCGTTGGTATAGTTCGGCGACGGGTAATGCTGCATACTTCTATGAAGTAACGGCAGGTGCGGCGGTAAGCTATCGTACATCTTGCTGTACGAACAATGTTCCCGCCCCGACGGTTGTGGCAACGAACACGGCTTATACCGTAACGCTGACATGGGCGGCAGTAGATGGCGCAACGGGTTATGAGGTAAGTTGGAACGGCGGTGCATTTACCGCAGCAACTTCTCCTTGCGTTAAGTCCGATTTGACGGCTTCTACAGATTATACATATAAGGTACGCGCGACGTACAATGATGCACTGTATTGCGGTGCGTTGGTAGCATCCGGAAGTGTGACGACGGATGATGTATATACCGTCACTTACTCGGGCGGTACGGGAACCGGTTCTTGCTCGCCGAGCGGAAGTGTGGCTACGGTTTCTTATGAAGCAGGTGCAACGGTGACCTTGGCTCCTACGAACAGTTTCTCGCTGACGAGTAACACGTTTGCCGCTTGGGTTGTGAAGGATGCGGACGACAATGATGTACCTGTCTCCAACAATCAATTCACAATGCCGGCGAAGAACGTAACGGTTACGGCTACCTGGACGGCAGTACAAGATAAGTACTACGACCGAATGCACGACGGCACCGACGCTTTGCATGGCGGCATCGCAGATGGCGAAGGCAAGTACTATCTGGTTCTGAAGGGTTGTAACTACACCGTTCCGACACTGACGGATGATGATGACGGCGACACGGATTGCCACACCACGCACTTTAAGTTGTTAGGCTGGATTGCTCAGAGTCACTTGAAGACAGATGGTTCCGGCGAGATTAAACCGGGTGAAGAGAGTTATATTTTCCAAGGCGGAGGTACAAAGTCTGCAACAGGCGCAACGTATTACGCTATTTGGGCAATTATGACGGAATGATATTCGAATTCTTCGAATAATTGATAATTGAAAATTGATAATTGAAAATTGAAAGGAAATTTATTATGAAGACGAATATCATTGCAAATATTACGAATATGAAAAACGTAGTTAATCGTACCTTTATGGTTAAGAAAACGTATTTTAAATATTTATGCGCGGTACTATTAGCAATAGGAACATGCGCGCCCGCAAATGCGGCAGTGAAGATCTTGGAGGCAACGGGATTCCAAGCTGTAAATGCGCCCAATGGGACGACCAACACTAACAACACGTGGAACTCCGGATACGCCCACGATGGAACATTTGGCGCTTGTTCTACAACTGCCAATGGTGTGACTATTTCCAGTTCCTACATGACTATCAACACCACCAACTTCAAGATTCAAGACGGAAAGACATTTACGATTTCCGTATCATCCGGTGCGATTTACCGTATCGTGTTCAAACCGAAGGATTCAGGTAATATCAGTGCAAACTTTGGCAAGAGCAAAGGTACATGGGGTGGTAATAACACTTGGCTGTGTGCAGATAGTTACTGGGGATTCACGAACGGTCAATCGTCCGTGACGTTTACCAATAATTTCGGAACGGATTTTGCGTTGTACAGTATCAACGTTTATACCTACCGTGACGCGTCTGCGGCAGAGGCCAGTTTCTCTCCTACGAGTTTCAACGTAACGGCAGGAAACGAAGAGACGAAAAACACCACATTCACTACTAACATGGGTAGTTTTAATGGAGCGGATAGTCCTTACAACAATGAAATTTCTGCCGCTGTAGGTACGAGTAGCAGTGACATTGAGTTTGACGGGGCGTCAGCCAGTTCGTATTCCAATGGTAGTTCGATAGATATTAACATCTATCCTTACAATGCCGGAGACTACACAGGCGAGATTACCTTGGGGCGTCAAACCAGTTCAGACCAAGCGAACAACTATCACATGGTGTGTATATGGGCATCGTTCTCGGTGCACGTTGCGGACGCATGTACTATAACACCGACATTGGCTTTTGGAACTCCCGGCACGATGAATAAGAAACTTGGCGATTCAAACTTTACGAATGCAGCTTCTTCTACTCCGGGCACAGGAACAACAGGACAGACGATTAGTTATAGTTCGTCCGATACACAGGTAGCAACGGTTAATTCGTCCGGTCAAGTGACGTTGGGCTCCAAATGCGGTTCGACGACAATTACTGCATCGGTAGAATCGAATGGAACCTATTGTTCGGCGAGTACAACGTACACGATTAACTTAACCGGTTATAGTGTAACGTTCCATTATCCGGCTTGTGCAGAGAGTTCGCCGGCCAATCTGACGAATCAGTACGGTTCGGTAAGTTTAGAGACGGAGATGGCGGTAGATGGATATCGTTTTGCAGGCTGGACAGACCATGCGGTTACGACCAATCCTTCAAGCGTAACGCCGCTGTACACTTCGAGTGTGACCGTTTCCAGCAACATCGATTTGTATGCGGTATATACAAAGACGAGTTCGACGTTTACGTTGGTAGATAAAGGCACTACCACCCCGGAGGCCGGCGAGTATGTGATAGTCAGCTCGTATTCGCAAGGCTCAACCAAAGTTATGACAGCCGAATTGGATGGAACCAAAGGTAAACTTAAGACCAACGGTGATGACTATTCCATTACGGCGGTTAAGACTATTTCATGCCAGGAAGAGGCATGTATATGGACAATTGCTTCCGTTTCCGGTGGATTTACCATCCGTAATAATTCGACCGGAAAGTATCTGTCTGCAACTTCGGGCACTGCTGGCACCTCTGACCAGAAATTACGCCTGGACGACGAGACGGGCACTTACACAACATGGTCTATTTCGCGTGAGAGTAACAAGGTGCCATTTACGACCGTCAACAATAAACGTAACACGGATAGCGAGACTAACAAGAACCTGATGTGTAGCGGTAATTTCTTTGCATTCTATAGTTCAGGAACCAGTCCGTATCTATTCAAGCGCGCTTCGAGTGCCGGTACCTACACGAGTAATCCGGATTGTGATGCAGCGGAATATACGGTAACGATGCAATCGGCAGAAGGAGGAACCGCAGAGGCAGCCGCAACCGGAGGTACGTGGTCATCCCCAGTATTATCGGGTTTGCATGGTTCGGAGACAGTGACGATTACGGCTACGCCGAGTACGGGATATGACTTCAGTAGTTGGAGTGTAGTAAGCGGCGGAGCAAGTTTGGCTTCGACAACTACCAATCCGACGACATTTATAATGCCGACCAACAATGTAGTGATCCGTCCGAACTTCACTCCGCAGGAATATTCGATTGAGTATCGCGACAAGAACGGCGCGAGTGCGGCATCTTTCTCTGGAACCCATCAGGTTGGTTATCCGACGGCTCACACGTACGGAACGGCGACTACGCTGGACGAACCGACCAAGACGGATTATGTATTCATGGGCTGGTTCGCGGAAGCGGATTGTTCCGGAAGCCGTGTCAGCACATTAGGTGCAACCGATTATTCATCGGGACCGATTGTCCTGTATGCCTTGTGGATGCAGTACAGCGATCCGTTGGCATGGTGTCCGGAACCGGAGGTACACTTGACGGGCGACAATGTCTATATCACTTCGACGAACGGCAAGTCCGTCAAGGCTGTGAACACATTGACGCTGAATGCCATCAACCTCGTACCGGGAAGTACGGTTCGTTTGAGTACTCCGGCAAGCAGCGGTATTATGTTCTCGAAGAGCGGTGTGAAATATAACGCGACGACTGCGACGGTTGATTTCACGGCTAATCCCGGCGGTGATATCATAGATGAGACAGTTTATGTACACTACTATCCGACAACAGCCGGAAGTGGTACTCCTGCGGATATAACCGTGAAGGCCGAGTATCAGACCAACACCGATTATTATTCCACGCAGGATGTACACGTGCGTAATATGCCCAGTTCCTTCGTTATTGCGGCAAAGGCAGGTGGCAGTTGGTACGCATTGCCTGCGAATATAGCAAGTGCTACTAACCCGGCAAGTGTGATGATTGATGTAGATGAGAGCAGTTGGACGGCAAAAGGTCCGTCGACCTTGGCTTACGAGTTATGGCCGGTTAAGAGTACGACGGGTGATGCTGATAGATATGCAACTCTTGGTGAGAAGATTCGATTCTCCGGCAATGAGAATAAGGGTTTGTGGGCAAGTACTTCTACCAATACACTGAATAATAACGCTGCAATTTCTGCAATTAATACAGGTACTGCTACTGATAACTACGAGTGGAATGTCACTACGGCAGTGAATGGTTCTACTTGGAAATATAAACTAAAGATGGAAGGTCAGTCGAACTTCTTGGATCTACACAGCGATGCAAGCGGTTTGATATGGGGATCTTATAGTGCGAATGTAGCATCCGATGAACTTTATCTGATTCCGTTAACTCCGATAGAGCCGATTACGCTGAAGGTTGTAGAATGGTATCCGACCAAGGTATTGGTTAAGACAGCAAATGACATCAGTACCGCAACCGTCTCTATTGATGGGACACCGGTGGAAAAAACGATTACCAAGAAGAGTGGCGCAAGTTGTGAGCTGTATGAGATTTCAGGATTGAGTACCTTGACCAGCAACCCGACTAAGACGCTGACGGTAAGCTATACTTCCGGAGACACGTATTCAGCTTCGGTTAAGATTCCTGTAATCATCTGGGAAAGTCAGAATCTGGTTAATCCGAGTGGTGATCCAGTAGGCGGATATAAACCATTGAATGAACCGTTTGCAAGTCTGACTAAAGAGGTTTATAGTTATGCCGACTTGGTTGTACGCGATGGCGCAACACTGACGATTAACGGTACCAGCCCGCAGAACACGTTCTACGATGTGACGATTTATCCGACCTCGAAGATCTCTGTTCCAGAGACCAATGCCAACGCAGCAAGCAATGTATTCAACATTCATAGTTTGACATTCTTCGGTGGTATTGATGATATATATGACGGTTCCACCTATACCGTTAACAAGTATGGTGTTCCTGAGTTATCGCTGAAGGGTGGTTTCGGCACAAAGACCGTAAGTACCATCAACTATGACATGCGTGTGGATGACAGCCAGATGTACTCATTGACTGTTCCGTATGATGTCGATTTGGCTGACATCACCTATTGGGATGGTACCAGCATGGGTACGCTTGGAGATAAACTCTGGGTATCGGCTTATGATGGTCAGGCTCGTGCGAACAAAGATATGGCTCATACATGGGTATATGAGGTTAACTTTGAGTCGAAATTTGGAGAAGCCAAACTGAAACGAGGAACCGGCTACACCATTTCTGCGGATTATCAAGCCAGCATGGGTAACCAAACCACCATCATCCGCTTGCCGATGAAGAGCAACGTGGCTGCGAATGCGACAGAGTCCGCGAAGACTGTTCCCGTTACAGCATTTGTTAATAATCAGGGTGTGACGGTTGGCGATAACAATAAGGGCTGGAACCTCGTCGGTAACCCGTATATGACTTCTATCGGTGGAGGCGGAGCAGATGATGCATCCCGACTGGTAGTCGGATACTTGCGCGAGACCGGAACCGGTCCATGGGAGTGGGTAAATGACACCTATCGTTATGTAACTATTCCTAATGATAATGGAACAGATTACTATCAAGCGAAATTCTCTCAGGTTACGCTGCCACCGTTCAAGAACTTCTTCGTTCAGGTAGGCAATACCGGTGAGATGTCATTTGCTTTGGCAAGTCGTCAGAATGCTCCGGCAAGATTCCTGCAGGTTGCAGAACAAGAGGTAGAGGTGGAGATTCTCTTGTCGAATGACACCCGTCATGACAACATGGGTCTGCTCATTGCTGAGAAATACAGCCCTGCATATGAGATCAATGCCGACTTGGAGAAGATGATAGGTTCGATGGCCGTATATACCATCTTCGGAGGTTATAATCTGGCATACAACGCCTTGAGCCCGGATGATGCTAAGCAGTTCATTCCTGTTGGTTACGTTGCTCCGACGGCAGGTGAATACACCTTCTCGCTGGACGATGAGAGCGATGTGAACGAGATAGAGCATATCTTCTTGACTGACTACCAAGCGAATGTAACGGTGGACTTGATGGAACAAGATTACACGTTCACTACCGGAAACGGAAAGAACGAGAGCCGTTTCGTACTCAACACAACGCTGAAGGAGACGCATGAAACCCCGACGGATATCGATATCATCAACAGTGGTGGCGATCTCAATGCGGATGAACCGTATAAGTTTATCTATCGCGACAAGATGTACATCTTGCGGAATGGCGTGATTTATGACGCGACGGGCAAAAAAGTGAAATAAATATTTCATATTTATAATTTAAGATTTAAGATTTAAAATTTAAAAATTGAGAGATTATGAAAGCATTGAGATATTTATTGAATATGGTAGCTGTATTGAGCGTTCTGAGCGTAAGTGCTCAGACGCCCAAATACGGCACAACGTACAATCCGGAAAACGAGCGTGCAGCATACAGCATGCAAGTAAACACACAGATGCCGGAAGCAACGATTGGTTCCACCGGTTCGGATTTCATGTCATCCGGTTCGACGTTACCGCAAGCAGCTGTGACGGGAACTATAACCACGATGGATAATAGCGGTTCTCCCAGTCACCCGGGAAATATACGTAAAGGACGTCCAGGCGATTGGACTGACCCATACAAAGACCCGATAGGTGATGCGGCGCTTCCACTCGCGCTATGCGCGCTCGCGTACCTGTGTATGCGCGTGTTCCTTAAAAGAAAACGCGCGTAGGTTGTCGCAAAAATGCGACAAGGATGCAAATGAAAAAGAAATTAGAAGACAGGGCATGAGAGTGCCCTGTTTTTTGGTTTTTCCATAAAATAATTTTTATAAAATGGAAAAATATTTGCACATATCAAAAAAAAGTAAAAAAATATTCACAAAATTTGCGAATGTAAAAAAAAAGTAGTATCTTTGCCGCGGTTTTGTAAACAGTATGGATATTGTTTTTCAAAAAGAGTATCTTAGCGACTTATATTATACCGGCAAAACACAAGATAAACAGCATCGCTATCAACCTGAAGTGGTGCGAAAATATGTACGAGTTGTCGGAATATTAGAGGCTGTAGGTCGTATGGAGGACTTATTCCGCTTCAATTCTCTACATTTTGAAGCAATAGATAATGATTATTCTTCCGTACGTATTGACTATCATTACCGCTTAATATTCCAAATGGAAGCAAAGCAAGGAGACACACTCTTTACAATCTGTAAATTAGAAGATATCACCAACCATTACAAAGCATAATTATGGCAACGTTAGGTTATTCTTTCTACCCCGTACATCCGGGAGAAATCATTAAAGACGAGATGGAAGCACGCAATATATCGCAACGAGAATTTGCGCGACAGGTGGATATGTCATACACCGTTTTGAATGAACTGCTGAATGGCAAACGTTCACTATCGCCTACCAATGCCCTTATGTTTGAAGCAGCATTGGATATTCCGGCTGATGCATTGATGAATATACAGACAAAATACAATATGCAGACAGCACGGCAGGATGTCAAAATTATGTCTTGGCTTTCCCGAATACCTCGTGTAGCAGCTATGCTTTAAATATATTTAATACATATAATATCATGAAAAAAATCTTCTCTTTATTGGCACTGACAATGATCAGTGCGATGAGTTGGGCGGCAGTAAAAATTAATGTCAATCCCTCAACCGTTGATTTCGGTACTGTAAACATCTTAGGCTATGAATCTACCGGGCTGGAAGGTTCCATGGACATCGTGGTAACATGGACGGGTATAGAAGCCGGTAGTTGCATCTATGCGCAAGTGACAGAAGGTGATTATTTCTACCTGTCAGGCGGAGACGATGCGTTTGATGAAAATCGCGTTATCTGCGGATTAGGATACGGACAGCATGCTACTTCCGTCACTTTTACCGTTCATTATTACGTCAATGAGGCCAAAACATTCAACGGCAAAGTGCGCGTTTGGGCATACGACGGATGGGACGAAGCTGAAACCATCGTCAACGTGAAACTGGTGACGGTTGCGGATGTACCAAAAACAATACCTTTTGAGCGAATTAACACAACAAGCGAACTCAAAGATGGCGATATCATTGTTTTTGTAAACGAAAATCAAGGTGCAGTAAGCGGACCGCTTTACACTACGTATCTTACGGCTATTCAAGAGAATGTAACCATTAACAAATCGACCGGAAAAGCGGATGTGCCGGAAACCGCTCAGATGTTCTCTGCCAAGAAATACAGCGGCAACTGGCAATTCTACACCACAGACACCGAGCAGCGTTTGAACCTCGATGCAAGCAGTAAAGGTGCCTTTACTTTTGCCGATCCCTCTTCCACCGTATTTGCCAATTGGGGCGTCAGCATCAGTAGCGGTGTAGCGGACGTGAGCAAACCGGATGGCACATTCCCTGTAGAGTTCAATGATGATCGCTTCAAACCGTACAAAAACGCAGGTAGCGGCTCTTCTATCGCGCTCTATAAGAAAGCCGGAGATCCCCAGGAATTAGAGAGCAAACTGACAGTCGGCGATGTAGTTTTCGGCGATGTAGAGTTGGACGACCAAAAAGCGGTGACAGTCAACTACACAGCAGAAAACCTGACGGACGACATCGCATGGGGTATTGAAGGTTCCGATGCCGCTTTGTTCGACGTATCGGATACAGGCGACCGCACAAGCGGAACCGTAACCGTAACCTATAAAGGTAATGGCACTAAGACCGGTTCTGTAAACGCCCAATTGGCATACCTGACGCAAGATGTCAAATATACCACGATGGAAGGTTCGAAAGCCATCAGCATCAACCTGATAGCAGGCACTGTTAAACTGACGAAGATAGAGTTCTCCGGTGCTCCGACACAAATCGAACAAGGACAGTCCATCGACATGAGTCAATATATCGTATATACACCGAATAACGCTGCCGACAAGTCGCTGACGTGGACAACGGATCACGACTATCAGGGTACCGTAGATGCTAACGGTGTTTTGACGGCAAAACATGTAACAGGTAATGTGACCGTAACGGCCACCTCTGTCCGCGTACCGAGTGTAAGCGCTAGCGCTACATTACAGATTGTCAAGCCTGTGATTACCGACTTCACCTTGTCCGATAGCGAAGTGACGCTGAACATAGGAGGCACAAAACAGTTGAGTATCACCTCCTGGACTCCCTCTTATGCCAGCGAGTCAGCAACCTACGCCAGCAAAGACGCTGCTATTGCTTCAGTTAACAAGAATGGCCTGATCACAGCGAAGGCCATCGGTGAGACGGAGATCACTGCCACAATCGGCGAAGTTGTTAAGACATGCAAAGTGAAAGTTGTTGCCGTAACTGTTGAAAACATCGAGTTACCGGCAGAGGCTAATCTGACATTAGGTTCATTCCTGCAGCTGACTCCAGTAGTAACGCCGGCTCAAGCCGCTAGCGAATACACAATCAGTTATGTATCCGACAATGAGTCCGTAGCTACGGTCAGCGAGAGCGGATTGGTTGAAGGAAAAGCGGAAGGCGATGCCGTCATCACCGCTACCATCAGCGACAAAAGCGCACAGATAACGATTCATGTGGTAGGTGCTAAATTGTTCGCAAAAGTAGCAGCTCCCGGTGATTTGGCTGCCAAAGACACTATCATCTTGGCTACAACGGTTACCATTAACAGCGTTCAGACTCCGATTGTGGCAGGTGTAGCCAACACTTCTAAAAACTGCTTGGAAATCATCAGCGAAGGAGTGACTTTGACCGAAAATGCAGCATATGCAGACAATGCGCTCGTCATGGTAATCGGCGGGCAACAGGATCAGTTCACGCTGACTGCCGTAGGCTCCAATAATATGTTAGCCTCTTCCGACAATACCAAACTCGGCTACAGCAGTTCGAAAAACAACACATGGCGATTTGAAGCCGGCACTGACGGCGTGATGGTTGCGAATGCATCGTATACCACCAAGGATATCTGTTACAACAGCCAATCTAAATATATCCGCATGTACGCACCGGGAACCAATTCTACTCCGCTCTACGTATATGTGCGCAAATACGTTGATCCCTCCACTACCGGCATTGAAGCCACTGAAGGAATCCAGCCTGCGAACATCCGAAAGATACTGCGTAACGGGCAGTTGATGATTATCCGCGACGGAAAGACCTATACGGTGACGGGAGTGATGATTGATGATTGACGATTGATGATTGATGATTGATAATTGATGATCGATTAGTTATTGTATCATGAAAAAGCCAACAGTTCTATTCTTTATCAGCTTGATCTTGATTGGTTCCGCCATCGGAGCAGCGTTATGGTTGCATATGCAAGAAGCGGAACAGGTTGAGCCGGCCGTTCCATCCCAGCCGCAAATCCCCACCATCGGTTCTGCGCCGGAGGGCGAGGAGATCGGCAACGAGCACGGCACTAACAGTATCATCTTCTTCGAAGGCGAGATACCGCCTGCCGACCCGCTGATGGTAGGCCGATGGAAGAACGCCGACAATGCCGGATGGCATAAGGTGTATTACGATGACGATGACGGCGAAGGCCATTACTGGGGTAAAGAATGGGATGAGGCGGATGACGTGCTCGAGGAAGATCTGGGCTACCACGGCAACGGCTGGTTCCGCTGGAACAAATCGAACGACACGCTCATCGAATACTCCACGATGGATTTCCGCGATGTGCCTATTGCGCATATCTATGTGATCAAGATGAAAGACAGCGTCGATATCGCGATGGCTGAAACGAACGGACGCTCCGTATTCCACTTTATCAAAGAATAAAATCATACTACTATGAGAAAAATAACCTTTTTATTATCCCTCCTCGTAGCGCTTCCGATGGTTGCGCAAGATGACAGTTTTGAGAAATTCCGGCAGCAACAGGCTGCTCAATTCAACCAGTTCAAGAACAACCAGCAGGCGGAGTTTGACGCTTTCCGCCGCCGTGTGAACGAAGAATACGCGGAGTTTATGCGTCGCGCCTGGGCCGAGTTTCCCGCTCACGAAGCAGATCAGCCCAAGGAGGAGAAAGAGTTACCGCCGGTAGTTTACCAAGCTCCGGAACCTACCCCGTCGCCTACTCCTGCTCCGACACCGACTCCTACGCCGGATGAGCCTATCAAGCACGAAGATATATCCTCGCTTCCTACGCCTCAGCAAGGTCTGGAACCCGCTCCGGTGCCCATCGCCGTGAAGCCGACGGTCATCGTCATTCCTACTCCGGCTCCTGCTCCGGAACCGATTGCTCCGGTAGAGCCCAAAGAGGAACCGTTCAAGAAAGTATCCATCTCCTACTACGGCGCTTTCGTGACGATCGGTTTCCCGATCAACGACAATTTCAAGCTGACCGGCACGACGGAGAACGCGATAGCCAACGGATGGAAAGCCTTGTCCGACGCACGTTATGACATCACCGTCAAGACCGCCCTCGACGCCCGCAAAGCGAACGCACTGTGCGACTGGGCATACATGGACATGCTGCGTCAGGCATGCGAGAAACAATACGGAAAGAGCAACGAGGCCACGCTGGCACAAGCGTTCCTGATGGTGCAGTCGGGTTACCGCATCCGTATCGGAAACGACAACGGTAAGTTGCAACTGCTCGTTGCCAGTCTCTACGATATCTACGGCATCAAGTATTTCAAGATGGACGGCACGAAGTTCTACCTCGTGAGCGGCGACAAGAACGCGCGTATGCAGATATGTGAATCGAAATACGGCAAGGAAAAATCGCTCTCTATGCAGATTGCCCAGTTGCCCAAGTTCACCAGCGATCCGACACCCAAGCGCACCTTGACATCGAAGAAAGGTGTAACGGCTTCGGTAAGCGTGAACAAGAACCTGATTGATTTCTTCAACACCTATCCACAGTCCTGCTACAACGGCGATTTCACCACCCGTTGGGCCGCTTATGCCAATACGCCGTTAGACAAATCGATTCAGAACAGTCTCTATCCGGCCATAAAGAAGACGATCTCCGGCATGAGCGAACGTCAGGCCGTGGAGATACTGCTAAACTGGGTACAGACCGCATTCCAATACAAAGTGGACGACGATGTATGGGGGAAAGACCGTGCTTTCTTTGCACAAGAGACGCTGTATTATCCGTACTGCGACTGCGAAGACCGAGCTATTCTCTTCTCACGTCTCGTGCGTGATTTGGTGGGTTTGGATGTGGTACTGCTGTACTATCCCGGTCACCTCGCATCGGCAGTATCCTTCAGCGGTGACGAACGCGGCGACTACCTGACTTACAAGAACCGCAAGTACATCGTTTGCGACCCGACATACATCAACGCCGGAGTGGGACGTACTATGCCGGGTATGAACAACCAGCAGGCACAAGTGATAGCGCTGAAATAGAGTTGAGAGTTGAGAGAGGGCATTAGAATGCCCGAACGATACAGATACAGTAAAGCATGCCCAGCAGCATCGTGAACTTAACGAGCTGCTGGCATGTTTTATAATCGGACGGAATCTTAGCGGCCCATAGCAAACCGAGTGAGCCTACGAGCGGCGTCACAACACCGAAGAGAATATAGCGGGTACTGAGACTACTCCACCCTCGGTCGAAAGGCAATACATGATACCATAGATGTCCAATGACAGCGAGCGTCAGGACGATGAGCGCCGTGACGAAAATTTTCGTCCACATATCGCCCCAAACCACCGGCATCGAGTGACATTCCAGTTCGCGATCGCCCATCTGATCCTGCATATCTTTGACAATCTCGCGGATCCAGGTCAGCAGAAAAGCGAACAGCGCAAAACCGCCGAGCCATGCATACAGATCATGCACGAGCGTCGTATAAGGCAAGATAGTGGCATAGCGCAACTGGAGCACCGCCACATTCGCCATCGCTACCATCATCGGCGTCAATGCCGCCAAGAGGGATATCGTCAGATTACCGACCATGAAAAGGCGTTTGTAACTCGACGAATAGAACCACAGGAGCCCGGGCACGATGATGAAGAGAATCGCGAAGGTCATGCTGCGTAGAAGCAACGCGAGCACCAGACCGCAAACCATGCCTGCAGCGCTCAGACCTATACTGAGACGCATCGCCGTCGGCTTGCTTACCGTACGCGTCACGATCAGTTCATCCGGTCGGTTGATACGGTCGATCTTCACATCAAAATAATCATTGATCACATATCCTCCGGCAGCAATCAGAACGGTAGCCGACATCAACAGCAAGAGGACATACCACGGCATCTGTTCGCCGAAAGCAGCCTTGTCCAGAATAGGTACGGCTACCCATTTCTCCATCAGCCAAATCAGCGCGGCGAGGAAGAGCAGATTGCTCCACCTCACCAGACGCATGATATCATTTATGATTGATGATTGCAAATTTATGATTTATGATTTTTGATTTGTGATTTATTTGATTTTGAGAATCACGCCTTTCCAGGCGGAAAGGACTATTTCGAAGACGCCGTCGGGCGTGAAATCGATGTCATACTTGCCTCCGCGCAACAAATCCGTCGCATGGGCTCCTACTTTCTCCTCCAATCCCAGATAGACGAAGGCGTCATTCGGAATCCGCACTTTGATACGTTGCTCACGGTCATGGAAATTGACCACCACCAGCAGGGTCTCGCCTTTCGCATGACGCAGGAACGCAAAATGCTGACGCTTATCGAATCCTTCTCCCTGGGCGTAGGTGATATCGTACATCGCCCCATTCCGGATGGCTTTGTTCTCCCGGGCGAGGGTAAGCAGTTTCTGATAGAACTCGCGTATCTCACGCTGCGCTTCACTCATATGCGCACCGTCAAACTTACCCTTGTTGGCCCAAGCCTGGATACTTTTCATTCCCCAGTAATCGAAGATAGTGGTTCGTCCGTCGATACCGGAGAAGCCTTCCATATCCATTCCGCGCTCGCCTAACTCCTGTCCGGAATAGATCATTACGGGGCACCGGTTAAGCGTAGCCGCCACCACCATCGCCGGCTCGGCACACAGTCCGGAGCCGCAGAAGAAACCGCTGGCGATACGCTGCTCGTCATGGTTTTCCAGGAAATAGAGCATATGCTTCAAGCGCTCGTCGCCATGCACCATCCATTGGTTCGTGATGCCCTCCGCGGGCCAACCCTTGCTGGTCA
This sequence comes from Paludibacteraceae bacterium, assembly GCA_017478035.1. Classification (GTDB taxonomy): domain Bacteria; phylum Bacteroidota; class Bacteroidia; order Bacteroidales; family Paludibacteraceae; genus Colicola. Next base: position 27,412 of record JAFVHA010000046.1, read on the forward strand.
CTCCGCGCAGATAATCGTACATCCCCACTTTGTCATAGAGGTAGTCAAACCCGGCCGCCAGGTACGCGTTGTACTGATTGGGATCGTAGCATTCGCCGATAAAAAGGAACTTCTTGTGTTTCTTGCGCACCGCCGCTATGGCCCATGCGAAGAACTCGACAGGCACCATCTCCGCCATATCCACCCGCACGCCGTCAATGCCTTTGTCCGCCCAGAAAAGGAGGATATCGCGCATCTTGGTCCATGTGTTCGGAACCGGATCAAACTGCTTCTCGCGGCCTCCCTGATAAAAGACGCCGTAATTAAGTTTGACGGTCTCGTACCAGTCGTTCTCCGACGGATGGGACGTGAAACAATCATTGCCGGTCACCTTGGCAGGAAACTCATCATACCCCTGCAGATCCTTATCCATCGTGAACCTTTCTCCGGGCAGATAATAGAAGTTATTCAGCGGCGAGAAGGCCCATTCGGGATGATCTTTTTCTCCCAGATCCTCGACGCCGGCTGGCTTGCAGAGGCTCTTGTACTGACGCGCCACATGATTGGGCACAAAATCGATGAGCACCTGCAATCCGGCATCGTGGGTACGCTTCACGAGCGCCTCAAACTCCTGCATCCGCTTGGCTTCATTCTTTGCCAGGTCCGGATCGACATCATAATAATCGGTGATGGCGTACGGCGAACCGGCTTTGCCCTTGGTGATGGCGGGATTATTGAATGCGGCTGTAGCATGACGGATGACGCCGGTGTACCAGACATGCGTGGCGCCCAGGTCCGCTATGGCCTTGAGCGCACGCTCGTTGATATCGACAAACCGTCCGCAGCCGTTCTCTTCCTTGTCGCCGTTATATTTGCGGGTCTCGTTGTAGTTCGCAAACAGGCGGGGGAAGAGTTGGTAGATAATCAGCTTACTCATGTCAGATGAGAGCTTCGGTGTCACTTGCGATCATCAGTTCCTCATCCGTCGGAATGAGGCAAACAGTCACTTTCGAGCCTTTCTTGGAGATGATACGCTCTTCGCCGCGCACGTTGTTAGCCTGCTCATCCAACTCGATTCCGAGGAAACTGAGGCCCTTCATGATCTCGGCGCGGATATACGGGTCGTTCTCGCCGATACCTGCCGTAAAGACGAGAATATCAATGCCGTTCATCGCTGCAGCATAGGCACCGATATATTTCTTCACGCGGTAGATAAACATCTTACGCGCCAGGTCGGCACGCTTGTTGCCTTGGTTGATAGCTGCCTCAATATCACGGCAGTCACTGGACACACCGCTCACGCCGAGTAGACCGGATTTCTTATTCACAAGGTTGTTAAACTCCGCCGTGGACAAGTGTTCCTTATCCATGATGAAAGTAGCAGCACCGAGGTCAAGGTCTCCGGCACGTGTACCCATCACCAGACCTTCAACCGGCGTCAGACCCATCGACGTATCCACGCTCTTGCCGTCCATCACCGCGGTACAGCTGCCACCACCGCCGATATGCGCGGTAACGATCTTCTTGCCCTTCGGATCCACGCCAAGGAACTCGCATACCCGTGCGCTGACATACCGGTGACTTGTACCATGAAAACCGTAACGGCGGATGGCATATTTCTCGTATAACTCATAAGGAATCGCGTACATGTACGCGTAATCCGGCATCGTCTGATGGAACGCGGTATCGAAG
>JAFVHA010000047.1 GCA_017478035.1 Paludibacteraceae bacterium
CTCATCGAAACGGTTGAGGTCGGCGAAGAAATAATTGGGGTTATCGACGAGACTCCACTGACGACGGGCGTATTTATAGCTCCATCCGTTGCCTTCCCGCGGGAAATCGATCCACTCGGGATGACCGAACTCATTACCCATGAAATTGAGGTATCCGCCGTTGATAGTAGATGCCGTGACGAGGCGAATCATCTTATGGAGCGCGATACCGCGGTCGACCATGTAGGTAGAGTGACCGTGCTCGAAATGCCAGTACATATCCGCATCCACGAGACGGAAGATAATCGTCTTATCGCCCACCAACGCCTGGTCATGACTCTCGGCGTACGATATGGTCTTCTCATCCTCGCGGCGGTTGGTCATCTCAAACAGGATGTGTCCGGCTTTCCAGTCTTCGTCCTTGACCTCTTTGATATACTTGATCCAGAAATCGGGGATGCCCATCGCCAGACGATAGTCGAAGCCCACACCGCCGTCTTCGATAGCCGCAGCGAGTCCCGGCATGCCGGACATCTCTTCGGCAATCGTGATGGCATCGGGTTTGACTTCATGGATGACCTTGTTGGCAAGGGTCAGGTACATCAAGGCATCGCCGTCTTCGTTGCCGTTGAAATAAGAAGGATAGCCATTGAAGTCTTCGCCCAGACCGTGACTGCGGTAGATCATCGAGGTCACACCGTCGAAACGGAATCCGTCGAAGTCATATTCATCGATCCAGAACTTGCAGTTCGAGAGCAGGAAATGGAGCACTTCATTCTTGCCGTAATTGAAGCAGAGACTGTCCCAAGCCGGATGCTCGCGACGACCGCCGTCGTGGAAGTACTGATAGCCCGTACCGTCGAAATTACCGAGTCCTTCGAGTTCGTTCTTCACAGCATGGCTGTGCACGAGATCCATGATGACGTGCATCCCGCGTCCGTGGATATCGTCGATGAGGGCTTTCAGTTCGTTCGGTGTTCCGAAACGACTGGAGGCTGCAAAGAAATTGGATACGTGGTAACCGAACGAGCCATAGTACGGATGTTCCTGGATGGCCATTATCTGCACGCAGTTGTAGCCCAGTTTGGCGATACGCGGGAGGACATCCCGACGGAACTCTTCATACGAGTTCACTTTCTCCTGCTCCGAGGACATGCCGATGTGGCATTCGTAGATATAAAGCGCTTCGCTCGATTTTTGATTTTTGGTTTTTGATCTCTGATTGCGGTTCTTCCACTGGTACTCGGGTTCGTTCCATACCTGGGCGGAGAATATCTTGGTCTGCTCGTCCTGCACGACGCGGCGTACATAGGACGGGATACGCTCTCCATAGCCTCCTTGCCATTCGACGAGCAGTTTGTACATCTGACCGTGCTGCATCGCTTTCTCCGGCAGTTGGGCTTCCCATACACCGTTTCCGACAGGCTGCAGACGATAGGCTTCGTCTTTCTGCCAGTTATTCATATCGCCCTTGATATAGATCGCCGTCGCGTTCGGAGCCCATTCGCGGAGGACCCAGCCCTTGTCGGTATGATGGAGACCGAAATAGAGATAGCCCGAAGCCCAATCGGCGAGAGGTTTGCCGCCGGTTAGTTCCGCCTCTTTATTCTTCGCATAGTCCGCACGAGCCTGCAACGCACCTTCATAGGGTTGCAGATACGGGTCTCGCTCCACAATCTTTAAGTGTTTTTCTTTCTTAATCATGGTAGTATTAGTTTTTTCGTTATGACGTCATGATGTGATGACGAGATGACGATGGTTATTGATTTACTCTTGCTTTAACGATCACCTTGCGGTACTCCTTGCCCGGCGCAATACCCGGTTGGTGGGCATCCGAGGGGAAGAACACAGCGAAATGACCGGCAGGAACGGTGAATTTGGCGGTCGCTTTGTCGCCATAAAACTCAACATCCTTGCCTTCGTCGTACTCCTGGGTCACGTCTTGGCAGTCCACTTGTGCTTTCCAGCCCATGACCTCATCATCGCCCAGCGGGATCTGGATATCCAGATAGTCCTTATGCGCCTCCATGCGGCATTTGGCTTCCTCTTTGCCTTTGAAATCGAGGATGTTTACAAACAGGTCTTTGCCGTCCAAGAAGATCTTGCATGCAGGGAGTTCTTCCAAGTCGTTTTCGTTGTAGAATTTCATGAATTCTTTCAAGCCCGGTACACTGTCATAGTACCAGTCAGCGTTTTCTAATTTGTCGAGGATCATATGATTTATGATTTATGATTTATGATTGCAATTTGGGCGCAAAATTACAAAAATAAATTGGAATACGCAAGAAAAAGGACAAAAAAAATAAAAAGGACATAGAATTATCTATGTCCGTAGTTCGTACCGCGAGCCGGGGTCGAACCGGCACGCCCATCACTGGGCAAAAGATTTTAAGTCTTTCTTGTCTACCTATTCCAACATCGCGGCGAGCCGGACGCTTCCGAGCTCTATAGACTTGATTTTTCAAAATCGGGTGCAAAGGTACAACAAAAATTGCACATACGCAAATAAAAAGCGTATTTTTTTCGCAAAAAGCGTTTATTAGCGTTCAAACAGTCGTAAGAGCGCCATCTTTGTACGGCCGGATTCTCCGCTGTACGGATGTTCGCGGAGTGAGAGGTTAAAGAAAGTGCTTCCTTTGAGTACCGTCTGCGGATGGGTGAACTCACGGAAACCCCATTCACCGTGGTAGGCCCCCATGCCCGAGTGACCTGTTCCGTTGAACGGCACTCCTTTGACCATCATATGCACGCATACCTCATTTATACATCCTCCGCCGAACTGCTGGGTCTGCATCACACGGTTCGCCCAACGCATGTTTTTCGTAAAGACATACATCGCCAAGGGATGCTCACGATCTGCGATAACATCCATTAAATCATCGACTTCCGCATCTTTGAACGGCACAATCGGCAGCAACGGGCAGAACAGTTCATGCTGCACAATAGGCTCGTTGATCTCCACCGGATAAATCATCGTGGGAGCATACTTACGCGTCTGTTGGTCCCCCGTTCCTCCGAACACGATACGCTCCCGGTATTCGTCCGCCAGTTTGGCACACTTGTCGTACGCCGCATCCGTGATGAGTTTGGGATACTCGGGATTGGTTTCTGCATGCTCTCCAATCTGTTTGACGAATGCTTTTTTCAGTTCATCAATGAACGTGTCAGCCACCTCTTCTGCGACCGCTATCTGATTGATATTGATGCATATCTGTCCTGCGTTGGTCAGTTTGAAGAAAGCAATCTTCCGCGCCGCATCTTTGAGGTCGGCATCCTTGCGCACGATGCACCAGTTACCGGTTTCTCCACCGAGTTCAAGCGCTACCGGCGTGAGGTTTTTCGCGGCCTCGGACAGTACATGTTTGCCTACCGCCGGCGAACCGGTATAGAAGATCTTATCAAAGCGTTGCGCGAGACACATGTCCGCCACATCGTGACCGCCGTCAATAAGCGTTATATACTCCGGCGGGAACACTTCCGCGAAGAATTTCTTAAGCGCAGCCGTACAGGCGGCAGACTTCGAGCTGGACTTGATCACCACCGTGTTTCCTCCGCACATAGCTGCCGCTACGACGCCGATCGTCAGCAGGACGGGGAAATTAAACGGACTGATGACAAGCGACACTCCGTATGGCATTTTATACACTTTGGTGATGAGGCTCGGGAAACACATCAGTCCGCTAAAATGGGTCTCCGGTCGAGCCCATCGACGCAGCCCGCTGATCATCTCATTGATCTCCACGATAATCGGTCCCACATCGCAAAGATAGGCCTCCAGTTCACTGCGTCCCAAGTCCGTTGTCAGCGCATCTATAAACTCCTGTTTATGAGCAATAACCGCCTCTTTCAGACGTTTCAACTGCCTGATGCGCCATTTGACAGGCAAGGTCTGACCGGTCCGGAAGAACTTCCGCTGCGCCGCGACAATGTCACGAATCAAAGATTCGTTATTGGTGATTTGTGATTTTTGATTTTTGATTTGGTTCAGTACCGTTTTAATATCCTCGTTGCTGAGGGTCACCGGCGCCGAGTAATTGATAGAATCAGCTGCGATCATAGGAATCAACTGCTCATAGTCGCATGCTCTGACAGGCGATTCGATGGTATCCATGCCGCATTCTTTGATCAAATCCCGAACGGCCTGCAAGAATATCTCCGCCGCCTGCTCATCATTTACCATCAACGGTTTTTCCACCAATCCGCAATACCTTGCCATCTCCGCATACCGTCCGAAACACCTGTCTTTCTGAAATTCTAGTACGGGCATCAGCATCAGCGAGATAGCCTGGCCGTGCGAGAGATGATATTTGGCACCTATGCTGTGTGCGAACGCATGTACGTAGCCCGCCAGTTGCGTATTGATGGCATTCCCTCCGTACATCGCAGCACGGCACATGGCCAGACGCGACTCGTTGTTTTCGGGATCTTTCATCACCTTCGGCAGGTTTTCTAAAACCAGTTTCACCCCTTCCATCGACATCTTCATGTCTTCTTCGTCCATATCCACATCGGCTACGACCCCTTCTATACAATGACTCAACGCATCGATGGCACACGCGGCCGTCACCCCTTTCGGAGCATGCATCGTCAACTCGCTATCATGCACCACATGGGTCACATGAAGACCTATCAGCACCGTGGATTCTTTGGTGCCTTTTTCGTTGCTGACCACAGCTCCGACAGTCAGTTCGGCACCCGTCCCAGCGGTGGAAGGCACCATGATGACCGGCAAGGTATTTCCCGGCACAGGCAGGAATTTCAGCAACAAGGCCTTGATGGGCACATGGGGCATTTTTACCCCTGCCGCCACCATCTTACAGCTATCCATCACCGAACCTCCGCCCAAGGCGATGATGGCTTCCGACTTGGTTTCCAAAGCCTGCTTCCGACCGGCCTCAATAATCGCAATCGTCGGCTCAGAGTTGATATCGGAAAAGACCGAATAGCCGACATTGGCAGCCTCCAACGAGGCTGTGACGGCGCGCTCAAAACCTAAGCCCATCAGGGTTTTGTCGGTCACAACCAGCACTTGTTTGTACCCGCATTTCTGACAGATAGCACCTATCTGTCCGCGTGCTCCCAATCCTTCCGTCACTTCCGGTTCCGGCAACGGAATCGTATGAATCACTTTCCCCGGCAAGCGGTGAATATGCTTTCTAAAATGATAAGTATCCATAAAAGAACTTTTACAATTTGAGCGCAAAGGTACAAAAAAATTTGCACATGTCAAAAAAAAATCGTAAATTTGCGCCCAAATTCGGTTTATATGAAAAAAATAGGCATAATATCTCTTTTCCTGGCAGGATTTTTGTTGTGTGGTTGTACTGCCTTGGAGAAAAAACAACAGGCCGGCGCAGCAGTAGAGTTGAACGGACAATATCTGTATCAATCGACCTTGGATTCGTTGGCTGCCGGTCTGGACAGTTTGGAGGCCGAGCAGGTGAAACAACAATATATCCGTCAGTGGGCGGAAGATATTCTGGTGTTTGATCAAGGGGAGCGCCGCATCTCGGGTCGCGAACGTGCGGAGATAGAGCGGATGGTAGAAGAATACCGGCACTCATTGTACTCGCAGGCGCACGAACATCGTCTTATTGAACGCCGTATGCCGAAGACGATCCCTGACTCGGCCGTGCAGGCTTTATACGACCAAATGCCGGACCGCTTCAAACTCAACGAGAGTATTATTCGCGGAATACTGGTGGTGGTGCCGAAAGATGCGCCCAACCTGGACAAACTCAACCAATGGCTCTCCAAGACCTCGCTGGATGCCATCGAGAAATATGCCTACCAGAACGCCAGCGGGTACGAACTGTTTATGGACAAATGGCTTACCACCACCCAGATGATCAGCCGCATACCGGTTGAGCGTGCGGATTTGGAAGCCAAACTGCGGAGCAGCAATCATATAGAGATTACGGATTCCACCAAAACGTATCTCTTGCAAGTGACAGACAAACACATGCGGGGCGAAGCAATGCCGGTGGAATATGCCCGTCCGCAAATAGAAAAAATCCTGCTGAACGCCCGGCAAGTAGAGTTCCTCCGCGCTGAGCGCGAACGGATGTACAAAGAAGCGGTACAAACGAAAAAGATACATTTTTTTGAGAATTAACGAATGAACGAATTAACGAATGAACGAATGAATATGTTGAAACGGAGTATATTTTTATTGGCACTGGTCATCAGCCTTGGTGTGAAAGCACAGGGTGTGATTGACGAGGTGATATGGGTAGTAGGCGATGAGGCTATTTTGCGCAGTGAGGTGGAGGACGAGCGTCTGCGTGCACAATACGAAGGACAACCGATCCCCGGTGACCCTTATTGCGTCATCCCCGAACAGATGGCTATTCAGAAACTATTCCTACACCAGGCGGAATTAGACTCCGTAGAGGCCAATGAGTCGAGTGTAAGCCATCAGGTGGATATGCGTCTGAACTACTACATCAATCAGATAGGATCGAAAGAGAAGATGGAGGAGTATTTCCGCAAACCGACGAGTGAGATTCGCGAGGAGATGATGACGATGGTGCGTAACCAGATGATTATCCAACAGATGCAGCAGAAACTGACGGCGAACATCAAACCGACTCCGGCTGAAATACGCCGTTTCTACAATGAGTTGCCGCCTGACTCCATTCCGATGATGCCGGCCCAAGTGGAGGTACAGATTCTCAGTTTTGAGCCTCCCGTTCCGGTGGAAGAGACCGAGCGCGTGAAGCAACGTCTTCGCGAGTTCACGGAGCGTATCCAAAACGGTACCGCCGATTTCAGCATGTTAGCGCGTCTGTATTCAGAAGACACGGAAAGCGCCAAACGCGGCGGTGAGTTGGGCTTCGTAGGCAAAGGACAGTTGGTACCGGAGTTTGCAGAGGTGGCATTTAACCTGAACGACCCGAAGCGCGTATCCCGCGTAGTGCAGACCGAATACGGATATCATATCATTCAACTCATCGAGAAAAAAGGCGACCGTATCAACTGCCGTCACATCTTACTTCGTCCGCGTATCAGCGCAACCGACAAAGTGCGCGCCATCGAGAAACTGGACAGTATCCGCCAACTGATTGCTTCGGACAGTCTGAATTTCGAGCAGGCGGTAATCCGTTTTTCGGAAGACAAAAACACCGTCATGAATGCCGGTCTGATGATCAATCCCAATACCGGAAGCAGTCGGTTCGAGTATCAGGAATTGGCGCCGGAGATTGCCAAACAGATATACAATATGAACGAAGGCGATTTATCCCAACCGTTTGTGATGATGGATCAGATGAAGAACCGCGAAGTATGCGCCATCGTACGGCTTAAGAAGAAGACGGACGTTCACCGCGCCAACCTGACGGATGATTTCCAAACCATCAAATCCATGTTAGAGGCCAAAGAAGGCTCCGACCTGCTGCACAACTGGATTCTGCAGAAACAGAAAACGACCTTTATACAGATTGCACCGGAATGGCAAGGATGCGATTTCCAGTACCCGGGGTGGATTCACTAAGACCGCTTTGCTAAAAGATTAAAGACCGTTCCCCATGTTCACTAAAAGACAAAAGACAATAATGCTCCGACCGATAGTTTTCGGTCTGTTGTGCATTGTCCTTTGTCCATGGAGCGTGAACGCGCAGACGATGGTGTATTTGGAGCATTCGGAGACCTTGAGTTTTGACAAAGAGCGCTTGGAGAACGCCCAGATTCTGCGAGGAAACGTGATCTTCCGTCATGAGGAGGCATTGATGTACTGCGACAGTGCGTATTTCTACGAAGGAACGAACTCGCTGGATGCTTTCGGACATATCCGTTTTGTGCAGGGAGACACGTTACACGGCTACTGCGACATGCTCTTTTATGACGGCAATACGAAACTGGCCCGCATGCGGCACAATGTAAAACTGGTACATGGTCTGGAAAATGCCAATCCGACTATTCTGACCACGGATACCATGAACTATGACCGCAAGGAGAATATCGCTTATTACTACTCGGGCGGTGAGGTGCGGGACTCGCTGAACACCCTGACATCCATTCGCGGAAACTATCAGCCTGATAATAATCAGGCGGTCTTCAGTGAGGACGTTGTCCTGACCAACGAACGGTTTACCCTAACGAGCGACACGCTCCTCTATAACACCGAGACGAAAGTGGCAGACATCATCAGTCCGACAACGATTGTTTATGAAGAGGAGACCACCATTCGTTCTTCACGAGGATGGTACAACACTCAGACGGAACGTTCGATGCTGTTAGACCGTTCGGTGGTGGAACATACGGACGGCAAATCCATGACCGGAGACACTATTTACTATGACAAAGTAATCGGTTTCGGCAAGGTGCTTCATCATATGGCCATGTGTGATTCCGTTCGACATGCCACTTTGTATGGCGAATATGGTCAGATGTGGGAACAAGACAGTCGCGGCTATGCCACCGACAGTGCGCTGATGGTCGATTGGTCGGACAGTTTGCATTATGCCTATATCCATGCTGATACGTTGTTCACCGAAGAGATATGGTATTCGGACAGCTTGCTGATGGCGGATAGTACACTGACGGACAGTACCTATCGCCGCGTACGGGCTCATCATGGGGTGAGGGTCTATCGCGATGACATGCAGATGGTATGCGACTCGATGGTTTATCTCGGATGCGACTCGACTATCTATCTGTACACCGACCCTATCTGCTGGAGCGACAATCAGCAGATATCGGCTGACTCCATGCGTGTGTTCATCGTCAACGGCGTCATCGATCATGCCATAGGCATCAAGAATGCATTATGCGTCATGAATGATTCGACCGATATCTATAACCAGATGAGTGGTAAGCAGATCACGGCTTATCTGACAGACGGCGAAGTGAGGACGGTGGATGTGAGTGGTAATGCGCTGACTATCTACTACCCCAAAGATGATAATAGCGGATACGTAGGTCTGAATACAACCGAGAGCAGTTTTATCCGCGTCTATATAGAAGACCAACAGGTACAACGTATCCGTTTTACCCAGCAGACAACCGGAGTCCTCTATCCCTTGGATCAGGTTCCCGAGAACGGAGACCGGCTGGCGTTGTTCTTCTGGGAAGAGGCGAGCCGGCCTACCGACCCGGATGATGTTTTCCGAAAAGCAAAAGTACAGAGCCGGACGATCAAACCGGAGAGTGGAAAGTCAAAAGATAAAAAGAGCAAAAAATAAATGAAAAAGAGTTTAGTAGCATTATTCATTGTTTGTTTGGCAGTCAGTGTAAATGCCAAGACGATTGAGTTACCCAAACAGGGTTTTGGTCTGCAAATCGGTTGGGCGCAACCGACAGTGCGTTTGAACAGTCCCGACAATCCGGAAAGCGCTAAAGATTCGCTGAGCCGCACTATACACCTGAACGGTTTCAAGGTGGGTCTGGTGTATGATGCCAGTTATATTGCCGGTTTCGGTAGTACCATCGGTATCAATTATACCTTTGGTATGTCACAAGGCAAATGGACATCGGTCAATCCAAACTTTAACCAATATCCGAAGAGTCGCACCTTGTTCACCTACCATCAGATAGAGTTGTTTGTGGACTGGCAGTATAAATTTGAGATAGCCAAAGAGACCTATCTGATGCTGTACACGGGTCCGACGCTTCAATGCGGTTTGGATTTTGACATGCGCATCGATACGCAGGTGGAGGACTATCTTACCGGCGAAGTTACCCAAGACAACGGAGACTGGAACGATGCGTACCAGACGAGCAGCAATGATAACAAGATCAGTCGTCTCAATGTGACGTGGGGCGTAGGTGCCGGTTTTCAATACAAACGGTACTTCCTGCGCGGAGGATACGATTTCGGTTTGCTGAACCCTTACAAGAACAATGATTTCGATAACGGGCGTCATACCCGCGGACGTATGGACCAGTGGAATATCCGTCTTGGTGTGTACCTATGGTATAATGATTAAGGGTTAGTGGTTAGAGGTTAGTGGTTAAAGGATGATTCCAAGAGAAGTCATAGAGAAGATTCACTCGGCGGCCAAGATAGAAGAGGTTGTCAGTGACTATGTGACGCTCCGTAAACGCGGTGCGAACCTCATCGGGTTGTGTCCTTTCCATAACGAGAAGACCGGTTCGTTCACGGTCAGTCCGTCCAAAGGTATCTATAAATGTTTCGGTTGCGGAGTGAGCGGCAATGCCATCGGGTTTATCATGGAAATCGAGCAATGCAGTTACGTCGAAGCCATCAAACAGTTAGGCAAGAAATACCATATCGAGGTACCTGAACGGGAGATGACCGCCGAAGAACAGCAGCGCCAGGATGACCGCGAATCGATGTTCATCGTCAATGATTTCGCCAACAAATGGTTTCAGGAACAACTGTGGGAAACCAAAGAAGGACAGGCTATCGGATTGAGTTATTTCCGGGAAAGAGGTTTAAGAGACGATATCATCCGAAAGTACCAACTCGGATACTCGCCCGAGAAAGGCAGTCCACTCGCAACAGCACTCAAGAAAAAAGGGTTCAAGGAGCAGTTCATCACCAATAACGTGGATACGAAGATCGGCGTAGGTGTGGTAGGTAAGAGCGAAGACGGACGGCTGTATGACCGATTCCGGGACCGTGTGATGTTCCCTATTTTTACGGTAAGCGGCAAACCGGTTGCGTTCGCAGGACGTATTCTCAAGAAGAAAGACAATGTCGGCAAATACGTCAATTCACCGGACTCGCTTATCTATTCCAAAACCAACGAGCTGTACGGTCTTTTCCAAGCCAAACAGGCTATTTCACGGGCCGACATGTGCTACCTCGTAGAGGGTCAGATGGATGTGATATCCATGCATCAGTCGGGCATCGAGAATGTCGTAGCGAGCGGAGGTACGGCCTTGACGAAACCGCAGATTTGGCTCATCAAACGCTTCACATCGAATATCACCGTGCTTTATGACGGCGATGCCGCCGGTATCCATGCCGCGCTGCGAGGTATAGACATGTTCCTCGAAGCAGGGTTTAACGTGAAGGTAGTACTGCTTCCCGACGGAGAAGACCCGGATAGCTTTGCTCAGAACCATGACTCCACCGAGTTTATCCAATATATACAAGACCACCAAACGGATTTTATCCGTTTCAAATCCGCCCTACTGAGCAAAGATGCCGGAGATGACCCTATCAAACGGGCAAACCTCATCAAAGAGATCACCGCTTCCATCGCCATCATCCCGGATATGATCACGCGGCAGGTATATATCAAAGATTGCTCTGAACGACTGCATATGAGCGAGAAAGTGCTGACAACGGCAGTCATCAATCTGCGCAAGAAGAAGATAGAGGAAACCAACAAAGCCACAGAACACAAAGAAGAAAAAACAGCAGAAGAACCTGTCAGTCCGCAGGACGATCTGTCTGCAAAGCGGTCTGACAGTACAGCGGTCCCACAGCGCAGCGGCCTTGAGGCCAACTACTATAATCTCATGCAACTCATCGTCCGTTACGGCGAACGACCGATAGATATTGACGGCACTATATATAGCATCGGTGAGGTGATTATATGGACATTGGAGAATGACGAGATCAAGGCTCCCTTGCCTATCTACGAAACACTGATGGATGAGTTCAAGCAACATTACAAAGACGAAGGATTCAAGGCGGAGCAGTATTTCAAATTCCATCCGGACCCGCATCTAAGTGCACTCGCTGTGGAGATGATTGCGGATCGATACCAGTTGTCGCAAGCTGAGACGGATGTGCAGTTGGGCGAATTGGTAACCCGACTGCTGTACGAAATGAAGTTGACCGTGGTGAATATGCAAATCGAAGAGTTTGAGGCAGACTTGAAAGAAGCGCAAAAGAACAATGACATTGATCGTCAGATGCAGCTTTTAGCCCGCCAGCCGGAATTGCTGAAGACACGCAATGACATTTGCAAAATACTCGGTAATCGCGTCATCAACCTATAAATCATCACTATTATGTTATTTAATAACATAATTTATGGCCCTATTCACAGTCGTCGCTTAGGTATCAGTCTGGGCGTCGAACTGATGCCGCTTGATCAAAAACTATGTACGTTCAACTGCGTTTATTGCGAATGCGGATGGAATGAGCCGGTGAGCCATCCGAAGTTACCGACGCGTGAAGAAGTGAAAGAGGCATTGGAAAAGAAACTTCAGGAAATGGCAAATGGGAAATGCGAAAATGGTAAATGTCCAGATGTCATCACTTTCAGCGGAAACGGCGAACCCACACTGCACCCTGATTTCTTAGGAATCATCGAAGACACATGCGCCTTGCGCGACCTGTATTGCCCATCCGCCAAAGTGAGTGTTCTGTCCAACTCCACCCAACTCGGTCGGCCGGATGTGGTTCAAGCCTTGCGCCTATGCGACAACCGCATTCTCAAGTTGGATGCCGCTACCGATGAGATGATGCGCCGCATCGACATGCCGGTCGATGAGAACCTACAGGTAGCCACTATCCTCAGCCGGCTCAAACAGTTTGACGGAGACTTCACATTACAGACCTGTTTCCTTCGCGGCGAACATAACGGACAGCCTATCGATAACACCATACCCGAAGAACTAAACGCATGGTATCGGGCCGTGGATGAACTGCATCCCAAACAGATTATGATTTACGTCATCGATCGCAAGACACCCGAGGAGAACTTACAGAAGATTCCCCGCGAACAGATGGAGCAGATCGCCGCACCGTTACGGGAAAAAGGATTTGACGTCATCGTTTCCGCCTAAAATATGAAGATTCTTGTCGCGCCTTTGAATTGGGGACTGGGTCATGCTAGTCGTTGCATTCCGCTCGTTCAGCGTTTTCTGGACGAAGGGCATGAGGTCATTCTGGGCGGTGACGGAGAGAGCCTTACCTTACTGCGCAAACATTTCCCGAAACTGCGTTATGTCTATTTGGCGCCGCTTAACCTGCATTATAGCAAAGGTCAACGTCAGGTATGGGCAATGCTCAAGGCTCTTCCGCAACTCTTCTTCTGGGCACTCAAAGACCATGCTATTCTGAAAGCCATTCTTCGCGAAGAACCTATAGACCAAATCATCTCGGACAACCGTTTCGGCCTGTACGTAAATCAGCAATCAGCAATCAGCAATCAACCATGTGAAACGGTCTATATCACCCACCAGCTGCATATTATGCTACCGCGTGGATGGAAATGGGCGGAATCCATTGCCTCGCGTATACACGCACGCGTATATACGCGTTTTAATAAGGTATGGGTGCCGGATTATGAGGATATAGATAAGAGTCTTGCCGGTGAACTGAGCCACACCAAAAATGTACAATGTACAATGTACAATATACAATATATTGGTCCGCTGAGCCGATTTCCCTCTAATCCACTAACCACTAATCCAATAACTCAATATGACATTGTGGCGGTGTTGAGTGGTCTGGAGCCTCATCGGACGATGTTGGAGCAGGAGATTATCGCACGGTATTCCAATCAGCAATCTCCCTCCGTCCTTATCGTACAAGGCCTGATGTCTCGCCCGAACACGCGCATCAAGCGCGGCAATATAACCATAGTGCCGTATATGAATGATGCGGAATTAGTACCTGCGCTCTTAGGAGCCAAACATATCATCGTCCGTTCCGGATACTCAACCATCATGGATCTGGCAGCATTGGGACTATTGGATTCAAAAATCGAAAATCATAAATCAAAAATCGAATTAATTCCCACTCCCGGACAGCCGGAACAGGAGTATTTAGCGGCCTTTTGGGCACAAAAAACAGCCGCAAAGTAAAAAAAATGCAAAAATATTTGGTCAATTCAAAAAAAAGCAGTACCTTTGCACCCGCTTTTCGTTGGACGGTGCCATCGTATAACGGTTAGTACTCAAGATTTTCATTCTTGCAATAGGGGTTCGATTCCCCTTGGCACTACTTCGCGGACTTATTCCTCACACACGAGTTCAAACAAAGTTTGACTAAAGGTGCTCGGAACAATTCCGCTCTCCCCAAAAATTAAAATTTTCGGGGACCCCAGAAAGAAAGACCTTCCCTAAAGTCACGTCCCGAGGCTAATCCTCTCAAGGCCAACGGATATTACTAAACAAGTCCGCGAGTCGGACAACAAAAACAAACAACAAGATGGCAAACCACAAATCATCTTTGAAGCGTATTCGCCAAACGGCAACGCGCAAAGCACACAATCATTATTATGCAAAAACCGCACGTAATGCAGTGCGCGACTTGCGCAAGACTACTGACAAAGCTGCAGCTGTTGCTGCGCTGCCGAAAGTAAGTTCGATGCTGGACAAACTGGCTAAGCGTCATATTATTCACGTGAACAAAGCTTCCAACCTCAAATCGAAGCTCGCTCGCATGATCAACAAACTCGCTTAATACAGAATACGCAGTTAGGTCAAACGGAAGAATCACACTTGTGGTTCTTCTTTTTTTTGCATAAAAAATGCACAAATATTTGCATATATAAAAAAAATATAGTACTTTTGTGGCAAATTTGATACAAATATTAAGATGAACGAGAATAATATCCCTATTGTAGATTGTCCGTATGGCGATTATATGATCGGCGACGCGAGTGGTAAACTGATGAATGAATACGGTAGGTATCCGTGTAAAATCAAGTGCGGTGTGTACGCTCTGCTCGTACGTGGAACAGCGCACGCCACGATTAACGTCACTGAATATGACTTCAAACAGAACGATATCCTGCTCCTGGAGCCGGGCAGTTTCTTCTTTATCCGCGAATGTTCGGAGGATGCGCTCGTTTATTGGATTGTATTCGGCAGCAAGTTCTTGGAGAAACACACGGTCAACAACCGCATGTCGCTCTCCGCGTTGCAACTTCATTCGCCCAAGTTAAGCACCACCGAGAACCACGCACAGGTGCTCTGTTCCATGTACGACACAATAGTCAAGGCGCTCAATGCCGAACCTACCATGTTAGATAGCGAGAAGATGGTGCATATCTTTAACCTGCTGCAGACCAGCTATGCCAAATATGCACATGAGCAAGACGAGTATCTGGTAAAACCGATGGACCGGAAAACGGAGATCTATCAGGATTACTGCCAATTGGTTCTGAAGCACTATCAGGAATGGCATCACGTAAGCCAGTAT
The DNA here is from genome assembly GCA_017478035.1 of Paludibacteraceae bacterium. Taxonomy (GTDB): domain Bacteria; phylum Bacteroidota; class Bacteroidia; order Bacteroidales; family Paludibacteraceae; genus Colicola. Next base: position 15,053 of record JAFVHA010000047.1, read on the forward strand.
GCCGACGCTATGCGCCTGACATTACCGCATTTGTGCTCAACCATCAAGGCTGTAGGCGAAAGGACCGCCGGAGATATTATCATTGAAGCCATTATCACGGATGCCAAGTCACAGTTGAAGATCACCAATCTGCAGATCAAGGAAATAGCCATCAGTCTGGGATTCGAAAATGTGGCATTCTTCAACCGCTTCTTCAAATCCCATGTAGGCGTGACGCCGAAAGCGTATAGAAACGCTTAGCGGTTTTTATACATATCCTCGTAGTACTTTTCGTACTCACCGGAAGTGATGTTATCCAACCACTCCTGGTTTTCCAGATACCATTTCACGGTCTTCTCGATGCCCTCTTCGAACTGGAGACTCGGCTCCCATCCCAGCTCGCGCTGCAGTTTCGTGGAGTCGATGGCATAACGCATATCGTGTCCCGCGCGGTCGGTGACGTAGGTGATGAGGTCAAGATCTACACCCTCCGGACGACCAAGCAGTTTATCAACCGTCTTGATGATGGTCTTGATGATGTCTATATTCTTCCACTCGTTGAAGCCGCCGATATTATAGGTCTCGGCAATCTTGCCATGATGGAAAATCACATCAATAGCCCGTGCATGATCCACCACGTACAGCCAGTCACGCACATTCTCTCCTTTGCCATAAACCGGTAACGGCTTGCGATGACGGATATTATTGATGAAGAGCGGAATCAGTTTCTCCGGGAACTGGTACGGTCCGTAGTTGTTCGAACAGTTGGTAACAATCGTCGGCAGACCATAGGTGTCATGGAAGGCACGTACGAAATGGTCGGACGATGCTTTCGAGGCCGAATAGGGGGAATGAGGATTGTACTTCGTGGTCTCATAGAAGAAGTCCTCTCCGTACGCCAAGTGATGCTCTGAGGAAGAGGCTGTGGTGGTGAACGGAGGTTCTATACCTTCGGGATGCGTCAGCTGCAACGCGCCATACACTTCGTCCGTAGAGATATGATAGAATCGCTTGCCTTCGAATTTCTCCGGCAGACTCTCCCAGTAGAGTTTGGCAGCCTGGAGCATGGAAAGCGTTCCCATGACGTTCGTACGGGCAAACGTGAACGGATCTTTAATGGAGCGATCTACGTGACTCTCGGCCGCAAGATGGATAACGCCGGTCACATGCTCTTCTTTCATCAAGGCGAAGATCGTATCGAAATCGCAGATATCTGCTTTCACAAAACGGTAGTTGGGCTTGTCTTCTATATCCTTGAGGTTCGCCAAATTACCGGCGTACGTCAATTTATCGACATTGATAATACGATACTCCGGGTATTTGTTTACGAACAGTCGAACGACATGACTTCCGATAAATCCGGCTCCGCCGGTGATGATGATGCTATTCATATTTATGATTTATAATTTATGATTTATGATTTAAAATTTATAGCACGTATCTCACTTGCTTGAAGTGGTACGTACGTCTTTTGTTGTTTTCGTCTTGTAACACGATTTCGCCGATAGGCAGTACGCCATCGATGCGCGCCATGAATACCTTTGTACCTTGCACATCGTCCTTTTGTACATTCATAGTGGGTTCGATGCTTACTTCCCGTTCCACGAACGGCCAGAAGCCTTCCCGTCTGTATAAATGACTCTTGTATTCCGCCCACACATCCTCGTTCAGCGCCTTCTGCACTTCGGCATACAGTTGCTGCATCAACCGGTCGATATTATATTCCTTGCCGGTTATCTGTTTGAGCGATACGGGATTAGGGGCGTTGGAAACAAACTCCGTCTGGTTCACATTCAGCCCTATTCCGGCGATGGAATATTTCATCTCGCTCCCTATTATCGCATTCTCAATCAGAATGCCTGCTATTTTCTTGTCGCCCCAATAGATGTCGTTCGGCCACTTGATGGAGACCGCTTCGCTCAAAGAACCAAGACCGCTTCGCTCAAAGACAAAAGACTGAATGACTCTATATACCGCCACGCTTACTGCCACATTGAGGTAGAATGGTCTTTTGTCTTTTGCCTTTCGACTTTCGACTAATATCGAGCACAAAAGGTTCTTGTCAGCTTCGCTCTCCCACCCGTTTCCTGTCTGTCCGCGTCCAGCAGTCTGATAACCCGCGTAAAGATAACCTTCACCATCCGGCCATTCGCCTTTCGTCATTAACTCCTTGAGGAGCGTGTTGGTACTATTGGTACTGTTTATATACATCGAGCAAGTACTGCTGAATTACCGTTTGAACATGCTTGGCCTTGCCCGGCGCGGAGTTAATCAATATCGCAAACACCAATGTGTCGCCATTCGGCATGTCAATATATCCTGCGAAATTCTTGGTGCCTGCGATTGTACCGCTCTTGGCATGAATACGTCCTTCCAGTTCGGTCTTGGGGCATAAGGACTTGAGTGTTCCGCTCTGTCCGCTGATTGGCAGCGAAGCCATCCATGCCTCTCTGTTACGACTGGCGGCCATGATCGTTAACAGTTGTACAAAAGCCTTCGCGCTGACAGCATCCTGAGGTGCCAGACCGCAGCCGTCTTTGATGATGGCGTTTTGAATCAGTACACCTCTTCGACGCCAGAAATCGCGCAACAAGTCCTGACTGTTATGGATCGAGCCCGGCAGCGTATAGCGGGTTCCCAAATACCGGAAGATAGCCTCGGCATAAAGGTTGTTGCTGTTTACATTCGTCTCTTTGATAATCTCGGACAGCGGTTCCGAATAATGGGTGTATAGTTCGGTTCGTGCCGGCATCAACGGATTATAATCCGCTTCGTACGTAGCATCGCGCTTGACGGTGATACCTGCCTCCCGCAGACGTGCTGTCAGATGACGTGCCAGCAGCAATCCGGGATTGGGCAGGTCTCCTTTGACGCCGAACGTACCGAGATTAGAAGGCACCGCGCCGGTCAGGTAACGCTCGCGACTGTACGGCAGTCCGCTTACAAAAGCTCCGTCATAGGCTATCTTGTCACAACGTACCCGATTGATGAAATAGACATCTTCCACCGCCGGTTCCGTCTTCACCACCTTGGCCACCGTACCGGGTTCGCCGCTCTGGAGTACAATATTCATCGTGTTGCCGTAATAATTGAGTGCGAAGATACCCGGGGCATAGTAGTTACCTGCGTCCTCGCAGAGCCAATTGGGGTTCTGCGCTTCTCCGTCCAACATCGTCATGTCGGCGATGACAGCACCGTCAATCTTTCGTATTCCTGCATTGCTAATTGCCTTCACCCATCGGTCCAGGAAACCCGTTCGGCCTTTGAAACCCAAGGACGGGTCACAACCGCCACGGATATACAAGTCTCCTTGCAAGACTCCGTTCTCGATGGTTCCGCTGTACTCCAGGATAGTGGGAAAACGGAAACCGGGTCCCATGGTCTCGAGCGCCGCTGCTGTAGTCAGCAGTTTCATCACCGAAGCCGGTGGTACCACTTTGTCCGAGCGGTACTCATCGATCACCTCGCCGGTTTTCAGATTCTGTACCAAAACAGACATATTCGCCTGCCCGGTCAACGGATGACTTGTCAGGAAGTTAACACTCAGTAATATGGCAGATAAGACCGTTAGCACTGTTAGACCGCTTCGCTGTTAGACCGTTGCACTGTTAGACCGCTTCGCTGTTAGATACTCGTGCATCGCAGCCGCAGCTTTGCGGCCATCTGACATAGCGAGGATCACCGTCGCACCTCCTCGCACGATATCTCCTCCTGCGAAGATGGTCGGAATAGCCGACTGCATGGCGTCGTTCACCACGATCGTACCCTTGCGGCTTATCTCAAGACCTTCTACGGACGAAGGTATCAGCGGGTTCGGACTCACACCGACGGCCACAATAACCAGATCAACCGGTATCGTGACGGTCTTTCCTTCTACCGGTACAGGACTGCGGCGACCGCTCTCATCGGGTTCACCGAGTTCCATCACTTGCAGCACGGCTTCGCAAACACGACCGTTCTCGTCCGCATGATATTCTATCGGATTGTGGAGCGTCATGAATTCGATACCTTCCTGCTTGGCGTGATGTACCTCCTCAATACGTGCCGGCATCTCTTCTTCGGAGCGGCGGTAGATGATCATCGCATGTTCCGCACCCAGACGTTTTGCCGTACGCACAGCATCCATAGCAGTATTACCACCACCGATGACAGCTACGTTCTTGCCGTAAAGGAGCGGAGTGTCGGTAGCCGGATTGGAAGCGTCCATCAGGTTGACACGCGTCAGATACTCGTTGCACGAGAGTACACCGTTCAGGTTCTCACCGGGGATATTCATGAAACGCGGCAGACCAGCACCCGAACCGACGAAGATACCCTTGAAACCTTGTTCCTCCAACTCTTTTACAGAGATGGTCTTGCCAATGATGGTATCAGTATGGAACTGCACGCCAAGTGCGCGAAGACCGTCAATCTCAATATCCACAATGCGATTCGGCAAGCGGAATTCCGGGATGCCGTATTTGAGCACACCGCCGATTTCGTGCAATGCTTCGAAGACATGCACCTCGTAACCGTATTTGGCAGCATCGCCTGCAAACGTCAGTCCTGCAGGACCGGAGCCGACGACGGCGATTTTGGCGCCTGTCGGCGATTTGTGATTTATGATTTCTGATTTTTGATTTGCATTCGCATAATCCGCGCAGAAACGCTCGAGGTAACCGATGGCTACAGCCGGGTGCTTCATCTTGAGGTGGATACAATTCGCCTCACATTGTTTCTCTTGCGGGCAGACGCGACCGCATACTGCGGGCAAAGAGGACGATTCTTTGATGACCGCAGCGGCACCGAGTACATCTCCTGTCTCCAATTTTTTGATGAAGCCCGGGATGTTGATATTCACCGGACAGCCTTGTACGCAGGTCGGGTTCTTGCAGTTCAGACAACGATGGCTTTCGGTGATGGCCTGTTCGAAGGTCAGACCTTGGTTGACCTCTTCGTGCAGACTCTTGACACGCACTTCGGGTCGCAGTTCCGGCATCTGTACACGCGGAATAGCCACACGGTCTTTCGGGGTTCCTTCGAAGGGTGACACTGTACCGACCTTTGCTGTCGATGCCGTTTCGTTGCCGTTTTTTTGCCGTCTTTTTGTCGTGTCTGAAAGGTTCAAACCTGCTTTATAGGCCTCCAATGCCTCGGTTTCTTCCGCTTTGTAGGATTTCATGCGAGAGAGCATCTCGTTCCAGTCCACGCCGTGTGCATCGAACTCAGGACCATCGACGCAGACGAATTTCGTCTTGCCGTCCACCGTCACACGGCACGCACCGCACATTCCCGTACCATCCACCATGATCGTGTTGAGGCTGGCTTCGGTCGGGATATTGTATTTGGCGGTGGTAAGGGCCACGAACTTCATCATGATGGCAGGACCGATGGTGATACACTTATCGACTTTCTCACGGTTGATGACTTGCTCGACCCCTACGGTGACGACACCTTGTTGTCCGGCTGAACCGTCATCGGTCATGATAATCACTTCATCGGACCATTGCGCCAATTCGTCCTGAAGGATAAGCAGGTCTTTGTTGCGGGCCGCAAGCACTGTGATGACGCGGTTGCCGGCTTTCTTGAGCGCCTCAGCGATAGGCAGCATCGGAGCTGCTCCTACACCACCGCAGGCACACACGACCGTACCGTAGTTCTCGATACGCGTGGCGCGACCGAGCGGACCTACGATGTCATGCAGGCTGTCGCCTACATTCATTGCCAGCAGTTTATGCGTCGAAGCACCTACTTGCTGAACGACCAGCGTGATTGTACCTTTCTCGATATCCGCGCCGGCGATGGTCAACGGAATACGTTCAGACTGCGCGTCCACACGGATGATGACAAAATGGCCGGCTCTACGGCTACGCGCAATGAGCGGAGCCTCCACTATGAGCTCCGCTACATTGTCCGAGAAGAATCGTTTAGATAGAATCTTATTCATTTAGAAATATTTTGTTTCCTTGCCCACGATAGAGGAAAGGAGGTTGTTTGCCAAACGGCTTGCTCCGAAGCGGAACCACTCGTTGTTGAGCCACTCTTCGCCGAGGATCTCCTTAACGAGGGTGAAGTGCTGAACAGCCTCTTCGGTTGTAGAAACACCACCGGCAGGTTTGTAACCCATCTTGATGCCTGCTTTCTCTTTCCAAGCCTTGATAGCCTGGCACATGATGAAGGTAGCTTCCGGCGTAGCGTTCACAGCAATCTTACCGGTCGAGGTCTTGATGAAGTCGCAGCCTGCAGCCATCGAGAGGATGGACGCTTTCCATATGTTCTCTGCGGTCTTGAGGAGTCCGGTCTCGAGAATCACTTTGAGGTGATGCTCTTTGCAAACGTCCTTGATCTCGCGGATCTCATCGAAGCACTCCTGATAGCGTCCCTCGAGGAACTTACCAACGGAGAGAACGATATCTACTTCGGTAGCACCGGCTTTGAGAGCCATCGCGGTCTCCGCTACTTTGATCTCCGGGAAAGTCTGTGCAGCAGGGAAACCGGCACAGCAGCAAGCGATATTGAATTTCGGGTCCTTGAGGGCTTTGCGTGTGTACTCCGCCATAGCGGGATAAACGCAGATAGCCGCTACGTTCGGGATTCCCGGGAAGTCTTTCTCGAAGTTATTAACCGCATTCGCCATCTTCTCTACTTTAGCGATGGTATCATCGGCACTCAGCGTGGTGTAGTCAATCTGGTGAAGACACTCTTTCCACACCTCCACATTGTTGTTCTCAGCAAAATGCTTTGCTTCGATGTCAGCTACTTGAGCTTTTACTTGCTCATCGGTAAACGGGCAGGGATACTGCGCGAATAATTCTTGAAAATTCATGGTGATAATTATTTAATGTTAAACTTCTTTGGATGCAATTATTTCTTCCTCCGGCAGACGGCCGATGATGGTCTCATTGCCGCGCACGTGTTCTCCAACAGCGACAAACATCTCCGTATCCAACGGCAGATACATATCCACGCGTGAACCGAGTTTGATGAATCCGAGATGGGTGTTACGATGCGCCATATGTCCGGGTTTGGCGTAAGTCACGATGCGCCGTGCCATGGCTCCGGCAATCTGACGAACCGCAACCTGCACTTTCGAAGGCGTCTCGATGACTACCAGCGAACGCTCGTTCTCGGTGCTCGACTTCGGCAGCCATGCCCCTTTGTGATGACCTCTCTGGTGCTCGCTCACGAGGATGTTTCCCTCAATCGGATACCAGTTGGCATGTACGTTGAACGGCGACATGAAGATGGAAACCTGCAGTTTCTGCTCATGGAAATACTCGTTCTCTTCGGTCGGCTCCACCACTACCACACGTCCGTCAGCCGGCGCGATGATGAAGTTCGGGTCGTCTATCTCCAATATACGCACGGGGTTGCGGAAGAAATAGGTCACAAACACCAGCAGCATCGCTGTCAGCGCCAAGGTGATTCCGAAAATCCAATGCGGGAAATACATGTACATCGGTACGTTGATAATAAAGAGCAGCAACACCGTACCGATAATCAGGTTGCGTCCTTCTCTGTGAATTCTTGTTCGTTTCATTCTACTATGTAACAGCTTACTATTTAACCAATTAACGTCAATTCCACTGTCCGTAAGGGAACTGCGCCAGCATCTCTGCGGCCTGATCCAGCCCCTGCTGCAGTTTCTTATCCAGCATCATCTTGAACATAAACGGGATATCCGCCTTGACCGTCAGTTTGATGCGTGTATCCACCGGCGACAACTCTTTGAGTTGGATCCAGAAATTCGCATCCATCGGTATGCCTTCAGCACCGAACTTAATGGTATCATTCTCGATACGATCCACGATAGCGATGGTTATTTTCTGCGCCAGGCCGTCCACTTTCAGCCGCACGCGGTCCGGCTCGATAGTCATCTCCTGCACCTTGTCCTGCGGAATCATGTCTTTCACGCGCTCGAGGTTCTGCATGTTACTCAACACGCCGTAGATCTGCGCTGCCGGACACGGCGCAGAAGTGATTTTGCTTTCGTATTTCGTTTCTGCCATAATTGTTTTAACTTTTCAGCCTGCAAAGGTACGAATTATTTTGCATATATGCAAATTTTCATTTTTCAATTTTCTTTTTTAGGCTGATTTTGCAGTCTTTTCTCGTATTTTTGTATCTCAAGCGAGGTGCGCTGAATACGTTTCTCCAACTCTTTGATATCGCTCATCACGATCGCCAGATGCTGAGCGCGGTCCACAGCTTCGTTGCCTTTTTCCATCAGTTCGTTCACCCGTTCGTCCGACAGCCGCTTCCCCTCTTTGTACACCAGTAGGTCATGCCCGTCATCACGAACCATCACACGCAGGCCTTCGTTCCTTTTTAATTTTTCGTTTCTTACCACGTAATATCCGTTGTCCTGGTATTTCTCGTTTCTCTCATATTGGAAAAGAGGCAGCATACTGTCCGCGACGGGCATCAAGGTATCCAACTGCGCCTGATAAAAGGCCAGACTGCGCTGTTGTTCGCCCAGCGCTATGGAGTCACGCACATGTTTCTCCGCGTGGTACTGGTCCACTTTCGACGGTTTGTTACATCCCGCCATCAGCATTGACAATGCGACAAAAAAGACAATTCTTTTCATAACGGGCACAAAGGTACTGCTTTTTTTGCATATATGCAAATAATTGTACAAAAAATACAGAATTATTTGCTCATGTCCGAAAAAAGGAGTAATTTTGCGGGCAATTTGCGAAAGAGGTAATGAATTTTCTGCTGCGATGCAAAAAACGCCCGAACAAATAGAGATGGACAAACTGCGTGCGAGGCTCACCAAACGCTTTCACCAAGCCTGCGCGGACTACGGTCTGATTGCCGACGGAGACCATATACTGATTGGTCTGAGCGGCGGTAAGGACTCCTTGGCGTTAGTGGAAATGCTCGGTCGCCGTGCGCAGATATACAAACCCCGGTTCCGGGTTACGGCATTGCATGTACGCGTTAAAGAGCGTGCCTACCAAACCGACCTCAGTTACCTCGAATCGTTCTGCGCCGAAGCGAAAGTGCCGCTTTTAGTGCGCGACGTCGAGATTGGCGAAAGTCCTAAATCAACAATCAGCAATCATCAATCAGCAATAGAAAATCCTTGTTTTCTCTGCTCATGGTATCGACGGAAGACACTTTTTAACGTGGCGCAGGAAATCGGATGTAACAAAATCGCCTTCGGACATCATAAGAACGATATCGTTCAGACCCTGCTGATGAACCTCGTCTATGCCGGTTCGTTTGCCACGATGCCGCCGTTGCTCCAACTGGACAAAATGCCGCTTCAGATCATCCGGCCCCTGTGCCTGATTGAAGAGGCGGATCTGGCGCGTTACGCGGAACTGAGAGCGTATCAGAAACAAGCCAAACTCTGTCCGTTTGAGCATGTTTCTGCGCGTACGAAGGTCAAAGACCTTCTTTCGCAGATGGAGGCGCTTAACCCCTATGCGTTGGACACGCTGTACAACGCCATGACCAATATCAAAAACGAATATCTCCCAAAATCATAAATCATCAATCGAAAATGTCAGCCTTATACACTATTTTATTGCTGTTGGCGTCCAATATCTTCATGACGCTGGCGTGGTACGGTCACTTGAAACTGCAACAGACCGGTTTCATATCGAACTCTACCCCTTTGATTGTTATCATTCTGCTCTCGTGGGGCATCGCTTTCTTCGAGTATTGCCTTCAGGTGCCCGCAAACAGGATGGGGTTTGACGGCAACGGAGGACCGTTCAGTATGATGCAGCTGAAGGTACTTCAAGAGCTCATTACACTGGTGGTCTTTGTCGGTTTCTCTGCGGTTGCTTTTCATATGCCGCTACGCTGGAACCATGCCGTCGCATGCCTTCTGCTCATCGGAGCTGTCTATTTCGTTTTCGGATTCAAATAAGAAACCACAAATCTTCACTCGGAATGTCTCCTTACATCCAATCCCTTCGTCTTAGAACGTTGCCGCTATCCATGTCCGGTATCATCTTGGGAA
>JAFVHA010000091.1 GCA_017478035.1 Paludibacteraceae bacterium
AAGTGACCGTTTCCGCCGAGCAGAACGGCAGGCTCTTGTCCTTTGCCTTGAATGAGGGAGAGGAAGTGAGTGCAGGCGCTGAGTTAGGGCTTATTGACACGGTGGCGCTCGCCTTGCAGTTGGAGCAAGCCCGCGCTACGCATCAGGTCTATGCAAGCCAGCGTCCCGACACGGAGAAACAGATAGCCGCTACCCGTAGCCAGTTAGCCAAGGCGCGCACGGAGCAACGCCGCTGTGAGGAGTTGGTCAAAGACGACGCGGTACCGACTAAGATGTTAGATGATGCTACGAGCCAGGTAGAGCTCTTGGAGCGCCAATTAGATGCACAGCTCTCTTCGCTCTCCCGCAGCACCAACACCCTCAATAACCAGATGGCAGCAACGGATGTGCAGATACGCCTCTTGCAAGATCAGCTCAACCGCTGCCATATTAAAGCGCCCATCACCGGCACGGTGCTTGATAAGTACGCAGAGGAGGGGGAGTTCATGGCAGTCGGCAAACCGCTCTTCAAAATAGCGGACATCAGCCGGATGTACCTCCGTGCATATATCACCTCGCAGCGTTTGGAGCAGGTCAAAACAGGCCAAAAAGTCACGGTCTTTGCCGACTACGGCGACGGATTGCGCAAGCCTTATGAAGGTGTGGTCACGTGGATTGCTTCCCACTCGGAATTCACACCTAAAACGATCCTGACCGATGATGAACGCGCCGATCAGGTCTATGCGGTGAAGATAAGTGTCGTCAATGACGGCTTGATTAAAATAGGAATGTACGGAGAAGTGAAGTTCTGATGAAAGCGATAGAGGTACATCATCTGAGCAAACGTTACGGAGCTGTGGAGGCGTTGAAGGACGTCAGCTTCGGGGTGGAGAAGGGGGAGATCTTCGGTCTGATTGGTCCCGATGGAGCCGGTAAGACGACGCTCTTCCGCATCCTCTGCACGCTGCTCAAACCGGATGGCGGCACTGCGACGGTGGACGGACTCGATACGATCCGTCAGATGAACGCGATCCGTAGCCGGGTGGGCTATATGCCGGGGCGCTTCTCGCTCTATCAGGATCTGACAGTGGAGGAGAACCTGCATTTCTTCGCTACGCTTTTTGGCACCACAGTGGAGGAAGGCTATGAGTCCGTCCGGGCTATCTACTCCCAGATAGAGCGCTTCAAGGATCGCCGCGCAGGTGCCCTCTCAGGCGGTATGAAGCAGAAATTAGCACTCTCCTGCGCCCTGATCCATCAGCCCAGCGTACTCATTCTCGACGAACCCACCACCGGCGTCGATCCTGTCAGCCGCAAGGAGCTGTGGGAGATGCTCGCTTCGCTGCGGGAGAGAGGACTGACCATCATCGCCTCTACGCCCTATCTGGACGAGGTGCGTTGTTGTGAAAGGGTGGCTTTCCTCGATCATGGCGAGATACGGGGCATCGGCACGCCGGACGAGATACTGACTACCTTCGCGGATATCTTCAATCCTGCAGGACTGCCACCTCTGCCTTCTCGGCAAAAGAACGAGGAGAACGTCATCGAGGTAGAGCATCTGGTCAAAGCCTTCGGCGCTTTCCATGCCGTGGATGACATTTCCTTCACGGTACGCAGAGGCGAGATATTCGGCTTCCTCGGAGCGAACGGTGCCGGCAAAACCACCGCGATGCATATGCTCACGGGCTTGAACCAGCCTACCTCCGGAAAAGGACGCGTGGCAGGTTTCGACATATCCACCGAATACGAGCAGATCAAGCGGCATATTGGGTATATGTCCCAGCGGTTCTCGCTCTACGAAGACCTCACGGTCAGCGAGAATATCCGCCTCTTTGCCGGTATCTACGGCATGCCGGACGATGAGATCCGGCGTAAGACGGATGAAATGTTAGAGAGACTCCGTTTCAGCGACCATAAGAACGATCTCGTGCGTTCGCTGCCCTTGGGCTGGAAACAGAAACTGGCGTTCTCCGTCAGTATCTTCCATGAACCCGAAGTGGTCTTTCTGGACGAACCCACAGGCGGTGTCGATCCTGCTACGAGGCGGCAGTTCTGGGAACTCATCCGCGATGCTACCAAACGGGGTATCACCGTTTTTGTGACTACCCATTATATGGACGAGGCGGAGTACTGCGACCGGATCTCGATCATGGTGGACGGACGTATCAGCGCAATCGGCACGCCCGACGAACTGAAAGAGCGCTTCCATCTGCCCGATATGGATAGTGTCTTCACCTATCTGGCGCGGCAAGCTACCCGTTCTTCGGATTAAAAATCAAATGGTAAATGGGCAACGGCTTCTCCGATCGTTTGAGGCTGTAAGCCGAAATAAGAAATGACCAAATAGTAAATGACTCAGTTTTTCTCTTTTGTTATCAAGGAAGCACGGCATATCCTGCGTGACCGCCGGACGATGCTCATCCTCTTCGGCATGCCTTTGGCGATGATGATGATCCTCGGTTTTGCCATCACCACCGACGTACGCGATGTGCGGACGGTGCTCGTGACGACCTCCTCCGATCATCTCTCTACGCAGATGGTCAACCGTTTGGCGGCTTCCGAATATTTCTCCATCGTGGCAAAGGTTGCTTCGCCCGCTGAGGCGGAGCGGTGGATCCGTGCCGGTAAAGCCGATATAGCGATGGTCTTCTCGCCGCGTTTTGCATCGCGTGGAGGCGTGCAGTTTATCGTGGACGGCAGCGACCCCAACATGGCGCAACAATGGACGGCATATGCCTCCGGCGTGCTCCTCAACCCGCAAGAAGGAAGGGTGAACAGCCGAATGCTATTCAATCCCCAGATGCGCTCGGCGTATAATTTTGTACCGGCTATCATGGGCATGTTGCTTATGCTCATCTGCGCGATGATGACTTCTATCTCGATTGTCCGCGAGAAAGAACGCGGTACGATGGAGGTGCTTCTCGTCTCGCCTGTCCGTCCGCTGATGGTGCTCATCGCCAAGAGTGTGCCGTATTTCGTCTTGGCGTTCTTCGTGCTGATGGTGATCATGCTCATGGCGAGGTTTGTGCTGATGGTGCCTTTGGCAGGTTCGCTTTTCTGGATCGTTGCCGTCAGCCTGCTGTATATCCTCTTGGCGCTTTTCGTCTCCTCGTTCGGCCTGACGATCTCTAATTTCAGCAGCAACATGCAGCAGGCGGTCTTCGTCATGTGGTTCTTCATCGTTTTCCTGATGCTCCTCAGCGGGCTCTTCACCCCTGTCCGCTCGATGCCTGCGTGGGCGTACGCCACAACTTATGTCAACCCGATGCACTATTTCATCGATGCCATCCGAACGGTCTATATCCGCGGTGGAGGTTTCCGTGAGATCTATCCGCATCTCATTGCCCTCTCTCTCCTTGGCTCCGCCATGTCCCTCTGCGCCATCATTACATACCGCAAAAACGAGTGACGGATATGAAAGGTTTATCCTTAAAAAAACGATTTTATTTGCATATGTCAAAAAAAAGTTGTATCTTTGCAAACCCAATGACGAAATGTCTAAATAAATGATAAAATGACAAATGACAAAATGGTAAATGACTCGATGGAACTGCGGATTCGTGAGGTGGCGCAGCAGCTGTTTTTCGAACAGGGTTACGCGGCTACTTCGACCACGCAGATAGCCAAAGAGGTCGGTTGTACGCAGGCACTCGTACATTATTATTACCGCACGAAAGAGAACCTCTTCCGGCAGATTTTTCTGGAGCAGGTATTGGCGGCGTTGAATGTCATCGGGCGCTCACTGGCGAACGAAGAATCGTTTGACCGCTTCATCGAGCAGGCTATCTCCATGTATTTTGATGCGCTGTCGAGCAATCCGCGTTTGCCGTTCTTTGTGCTGGAAGAATTGGTCAACAACCCCGAACGCCGCAAGTACATGCGGGAGAAATTTGTCAAGAATCCCACTTACGCGATGCTCTACATGCAGTTTGACGCACGTCTCAAGCAAGAGCAGCAAGCCGGGCATATTGTCAAGACGGATCCCTTTGATTTGATGATCACTATTGCTTCGCTGACGGTCTTTACGTTCGTCTCGCTGCCGATGTTCCAAGACCTGCTCTCGCAAACCGACGACCAAGTGCGCGAGTACGTTGCTCACCGCAAAGCGGAAATCATCCGCATGGTCAAAAAGATTCTCAAACCGTAATTAATTTAAGAAAGAGAAATCTCAAACACTTGCTTTTAGACACAAAATGATGCAATTTATAAAATAAATTTGCATAATTCAGATTTTTTTGTACCTTTGCACGCAAAACGTGCAAGAAAGATAATAACTATATGCCCTGTCCACATAGTAATAACATCGATTGTCCCTGTACAAAAGAAGGCTGTCCGAGACACGGAGTGTGTTGCGAGTGATTTTGATAAACATAATCACAAAAAGCATGGATTTTGTGGATTGTATTCCAAAAAATAATATAAATTTTTCGGATTATACTCCCAAAAATTTGCACAATTCATAAAAAAGTTGTACCTTTGCAGCGATTTTAATTAGCATAGGTATGTATAAGCGAGATTTACATCAGATTATCGTTGACCAATGTTTTCACGGGAAAGCGATCATCCTTCTTGGAGCACGGCAGGTCGGAAAGACAACACTGCTCAAGCAAATTATCCAAGAGCAGCGAACAGCAGTGCAGTATCTCAACTGCGACGAGCCGCAAGTGGTGGAAGCCCTCACCAACCGAAACTTGCGCGAACTGCAATTGCTGGTGGGTAGTGCCAAGTTTATTGTTATTGACGAAGCGCAGAAAGTGAATAACATCTGTTTGACGCTCAAACTGATTGTAGATAACATACCCGATGTACAAATAATCGCCACCGGCTCATCGGCATTTGAATTGCGAAATCGTCTAAACGAGCCTCTCACCGGACGTAAGTTTGAGTACCAGATGTTCCCAATCTCCACCAACGAGATTTACAAGTCTACAGGATATTTGGATGTAAAACGCTTATTGGAAACACGTCTTATCTATGGCTCTTATCCGGATGTCCTCTCCAACATTGGCAACGCACAGAGTCTTTTGCTTTCTCTTTCGGACAGTTATCTATATAAAGACATATTGACGATGGATAGTTTACGCAAGCCGGAAGTGCTAAATAAGCTGCTGCAAGCATTGGCTTTTCAAGTCGGCTCTGAAGTGTCCTATAACGAACTGGCGCAAACCATAGGAACAGATAGCAAGACGGTAGAAAAATATATAGATTTGCTGGAGAAGTGCTTTATTATATTCCGGCTTAACGGACTAAGCCGCAATCTGCGTAACGAGTTGAAGAAAGCAAAGAAGATTTATTTCTATGACAATGGCGTACGCAATGCGGTGATACAGCAGTTTGCACCTGCATCATTACGCAATGACATGGGGCAGCTTTGGGAGAACTTCTTTATCTCCGAACGTATCAAGCGCAATCATTACACGGGGTATCATTGTAATATGTATTTCTGGCGCACAACATCGCAGCAAGAAATAGATTACATTGAGGAGTCGGATGGTATGATGTCGGCTCTTGAAATGAAATGGAATCCGAAGAAAGGAACCACCAAACTCCCGGAATCATTTCTGAAAGCCTATGACATCAAAGAAACAGCCATCATTACTCCCGACAATTATCTTGATTGGCTAATTTAACTCCCATGCCCTGTCTGCTCATATGGAATGGTAGAATGGTGAAATGGTGAGCGCGCTACGCGCTAATGGTGGAATGATGGAATGGTGTTGTCCACCACAAAGCACACGGAACCAAACTCCCCGCCTGCTTGCGAGGGATAGAATGGGAGAAATAATCAAGAAAAGTCAAAAGTATCGATTTTTGAAAATCAATGGATAACTTCGTAGCCATAGATTTTGAGACGGCGAACTTCGCGCAGTCAAGCGTTTGTTCGGTTGGAATAGTCATCGTCAAAGACGGGGAGTTGGTGGATAATTTCTACTCGCTCATCCGACCGGTACCGAACTACTACAATGCCCGCTGCAGCGAAGTAAATGGACTGCATTTTGACGACACCAACGATGCGCCCGAATTCCCGGATGTGTGGTCAGAAGCGGTAAAAAAAGTACATGAGTACTTCCCATATATCGAGGACGGAGAAGTGCCGTTTGTGGCGCACAATAAAGCGTTTGACGAGAATTGCCTGAAGGCTGTCTTCCATGCGTACGAGATTGCTTATCCGGACTATGAGTTTGAATGTACCTTGCTCCGATCGCGCAAGGTGTGGCCGGAAGGACATCATAATTTGGATATCATCGCCGGTTATTGCGGCTACGAAATGACGAACCACCACCATGCCCTCGCCGATGCCGAGGCATGCGCTATTATTGCAAAGCAGATATTGTGAGAGGACATTGATATGGCACAGAAGATACAAAAGACGAATGTATGCCGGTTGCTGGATGCAGCAGGGATTGCGTATGAACTGATTGAATACGCTGTGGATGAGTCGGATTTGAGCGCAACGCATGTGGCAGAGCAGTTAGGCGAGGATGTGGATGCCGTGTTCAAGACCATCGTGCTGGAGGGCGACAAGACCAAGCATTTCGTATGTGTCGTGCCGGGTGCATGTGAGGTGGACTTGAAGAAAGCAGCTCGTGCCAGCGGCAATAAGTCCTGCAAACCGATTCCGCAGAAGGAACTGCTGCCGCTCACCGGTTATATCCGTGGCGGTTGTTGTCCGATAGGGATGAAGAAACCTTTTCCGTCGTACATAGACGAGACGTGTCTGCTGCATGAGAAGATATATGTCTCTGCCGGACAGCGCGGCATGCAACTCCGCCTCGCTCCGCAGGACTTGATTAACTATGTACCATTAGAAGTAAGCGATTTGATATGACACACACAAATACTATCAGACAAGCATCCGTGGCGGATATTCCGCGTCTCATCGACTTGCTGCATCAGGTAGATATGGTGCACCATCGTTTGCGACCGGATCTATTCAAACCGGACACTACCAAGTATGACGAACAGGAGTTAGCTATGTTGCTCGAAGACAAGACTAAACCTATCTTTGTGTATGACGACGGTGAAGTGCTTGGTTATACGTTCTGTCAGATAACGGAAGTGAAAGAGGATCGTTTGTTGCAATACCGCAAGACTTTGTATATTGATGACCTGTGCGTGGACGAAGCGGCGCGTGGCAAGCATATCGGTAGCGCCTTGTTTGAGTTCGTGCGCGACTATGCCAAGTCGATAGGCTGCCATGCCGTCACACTCAACGTGTGGGAAGGTAACGACTCAGCGATTCGCTTCTATCAAAACATGGGTATGCACCCACAAAAAATAGGAATGGAAATCAAATTGTAACGATATGAATAAGTATTTATTTCTCTTGTTCGCAGTAGCGATGACAATGGTTAGCTGTCAGAAAGCCGACACGAATAATGAGTTGAAACCGTTTAATGTTCAACAGGAGTTTACGGGCAATGCCTTTACGTTCTTCACGGGCGCAAAAGTGATTATGTCCGGCGATAGCGCGAATGCCAATGCTATGACGATTGGCTGGGGTACGCTCGGTAACTATACTGGCTACGAGTGTCCGATCGTGACGGTCTTTGTCGCTCCGGCTCGTTATACGCACGGGTACTTGGAGAAGTATCCGCGTTTCACGCTCATGGAGTTTGACAATCCGGATATACCTCGCTACCTCGGTACGCATAGCGGTCGTGACGGCGATAAGACGGAGGCGCTTGGGCTGCATATCGCTTATACGGAGAACGGCACGCCGTACTATGAGGAAGCCAAGACGGTTATCGAATGCGAGATAATGACGGTGTTCCATCAGACGGCAGACGATTTCCGTTCGCAGCACATGCATGATTTTTATGAGAACTTCGGCGCAGGCATCCACACCGCTTATTTTGGCAAAGTGGTCGGCGCATGGAAACGATAAGCAGTCATGCTTCGCTACGAGATACATAGTTGCGAGCAGATGATAGAACTCATCCAACAGCTCGGATTCCTTCCGCTTTTGGTGAGCGGCATATCCGGCTATTCGGCAGAAGAGATGGCGGACGAGGAATGCCGTTACGTCGTCTTTCCGGACGGAGGATGGGACTGGCCGTTATGGAAATGGAAGGGCATCATCATCAACGAGAGTGATTGTGTCTATGGCAAGTTCTTCAACGGCAAGGCCGGCTTTATCAGTCGCTCGTGGTGGCCGCATTTCTGCAACTGGCGCCGCAGTCTCTATCACATGCCGGAGGACGGCAGTATAGAAGGTATCATCTACCAGACGCTCTGCGAACAGGATAGTATCATCAACCGCGACTTGCGTGCGGCATGTGGCTTCTCCGGTCCGAA
>JAFVHA010000048.1 GCA_017478035.1 Paludibacteraceae bacterium
TCATACGTCGCCAGCCGCCATACCAGATACCCGCATGCCGCTATCGCCACTCCCCATTCAATAATATGATAAATCTGCCGCTTGGTCATTTTTGCTTTAAAACGCCACAAAATTACAGTTTTTTTTGCACATGTGCAAATTTTTCACTACTTTTGCGACATGAAAAGGCGATTTATCCTTATATGTATGCTGTTGTGGAGGGTATTAGCGTTCCCGCAAACCTCTAACCCGCAAACCCTTCCCATTGATGAAATCATATGGGATATTTACAACGCCGCTGCCGAACTCTCCGAAGTCGATTACGAGCAACTCCAATCTGACTTATACGCCATCCACGAATCGCCCATTGACCTGAATCACACCTCCGGCGAAGAACTCTCCCAACTCTATTTTCTCTCCCCTCAGCAGATTGATGACATCCTTCTCTATGCCGACAAACATCCTTTTGAATCGCTCTACGAACTTCGTATGATTCCCTCTCTCGCCGATTACGAAATCCGCGACCTCCTCCCGTTTGTCAAAATCACTACCCCTCTAACCTCTAACCCTCTAACCACTAACCCGCTTTACGCGAAAGAGATTTTCGCGAACGCCAACCAGGAACTCCTCACGCGTGTCGATGCGCGTAATATTGAATCTTACGAAGGCTCTGATCCGGTGTATATGCAAACCCGTTATCGCTTTGATTATCAGCGGCGTGTCACGTTCGGCGCCCAACTGCGACGGCCGCAAGGAGGACAAGCGCAAGACTTGCAGTACGGTTTGTATCTCCAACTCAAAGATATCGCCCCGCATCTACATACACTCGTTGCCGGTAATTTCCAGGCTTCTTTCGGCCAAGGTCTTGTCCTCGCGCCTGTTTTCCGTTCCGGCAAATCGATGTACGTCACATCCGTCGGCCAACAGCCGCAAGGCCTGCGGTATTACTCTTCGGTAGATGGCGAAGGCCTGCACGGACTCGGTACCACCCTTCGCTGGGAATGGGGCAAAAACACACGTCTCGATGCCTCGGTCCTCTATTCGATGAAGCATCATAATGACACCACATGGCATCATCTCGTCGGGGCCAATCTCACGCTGCGCCACAAGCGGCTGGAGGTACAACTCACTGCCATCGAAAATATCTGGTCCGATTCTATTCACCCTTATCGGAATGCCAAATATAACCGTCATTATTTCCGCGGTCGCAACCAAGCCGTTCTCGGTGCCTCCGCCCGTTTCAACTACGGCTGGTTCGATGCCTTTGCCGAATTCGCCACCACGCAAAATTATCAATCATCAATCATCAATAACGAAATCCCATTGGGGCTTCGGAACCATCATTGGTTCCAGATTCTACCCCACCAATGGGGTTTCGTTAATCGCCTTCTATCGCTATTACTCCCCTTATTTCGACAACGCCCTCGGCTATGCTTTCTCCGAGACCTCACGTCTGGGTGATGAGAACGGCGGTTATCTCGGTTTTGAGATCTCGCGCCTCAAGAACTGGCGCTTCTCGGGTTACGGGGATGTCTTCTATTTCAGCGGCTATAAGTACGGTTTAGGGGATGCGGTGAAGACGCTGGGATACGATGCCATGGCAGAAATTCAGTATCATCATTCCACCATTTCATCATTCAGCGAAGCGGCTCATTCCGTCATTCCCCAATGGTGGCTTTCTCTCCGAGCCCGCGCTCGGAAGAAAGGCACCTCCACCTACTCTCTCCGCTTTCAATTCGATTGGTCTCGCGGTCCCTGGTCTCTCCGCACCACCGCCGAAACCAACTTGACATCCTCTAAACTCTCAACTCTAAACTCTCAACTAAATTACGGTCTCTCCATCTGTCAAGATCTCTCCTATGACTTCTATACACCGTACACTTTACACCCTACACCTTTGAGCATCAAACTGAGGCTCCAAGGGTTTGACGCCCGCGAATGGGCGAACCGCATCTATACCTATGAGCACGATGTCCTTTATGCTTATTCCATTCCTGCTACGTATGGCCTCGGCGGCCGCGCCTATCTCTGCCTCCGTTGGCAGATCATCCCCCAACTCGCTCTCTATTTCCGTGCCTCCGAAACCATCTATGCCCGTGATTGGTACATCTCCAAACACCCCAAATCACCAATCATAAATCATAAATCACAAATCCCCACCCGCACCGACCTTCACCTCCTCCTCCGCGCCAAACTATAATTTTTCTTGCCTTTTTGCGTTGTTTTTTCTATATTCCACCTGCATAAACCCAAAAGCAACGCCCATTTCTGAACGTTGCTTTTTTTATCTTCCTCCCTCACGCGCGTTTTCTTTTCAAGGAACACGCGCCCGCATACGCGTGTAACGCCTAAATGCCGCAGGCTATACCGGGGTCCCCGACGGGCGCCCTTACCAATTAGCGGAGTGGTTTGGTCCTTGCGAGCCATTTGCCGATCGCGAACGCGAGCGCGCATAGCGCGAGCGGAAGCGCCGCATCACCTATTGGAGTGGCATCCGGATCGGTGTGATCACCAGGAACGGTCACATCGTCATCGTCATCCCCCAATCCTTTGCGTATATTTCCCGGACGGCCGGATGATGGATTATCAAGAGTTGTCGATGTGCCCGTTACAGCAGCTTGCGGTAACGTCGAACCGGACGACATAAAGTCCGAACGAGTGGAACCAATCGTAGCTTCCGGCATCTGTGTATTTACTTGCACGCTGTATGCCGCACGCTCATTTTTCGGGTTGTACGTTTTGCCGTATTTGGGCGTCTGAGCACTCACGCTCAGAACGCTCAATACTGCCATCACCATCAATAAATATCTCAATGCTTTCATATTCCTTAACTCTTTAATTCGTTCTACATTCATTCGTTAATTCATTACACATCGAAATCATTTATTGATTTCCCTAACCCGTTTACCGGTAATATCATATATGATACCATTCCGCAGGATGAAGATCTTATCTTGGTATATGAACTTAACCGGTCGGCCGTTTCCTTGTTCCACCATGTTCTCCGTGTCTGTGGTAACATCGCTTCTAAAGACAATCTGTAGTACAAAACGATCATCTACGACTCCTATCTCAGAAGCAAATTTATAGGATTGATCCTTCAAATCTGTAACCACACCCAATCGTTTGTCGGTAAGATATATATGCTCCATATTGTCGGTGTTATCATCTTCCTGATACGAGAAGATATATTCACCGGCATTCGGAGCGCGGAATCCAACAGGAATGATTTGCTGTGCGGCTGTATACGGTAATCCATTATAGGTTACTCGCTGACCAAGAATCAATGTGTAGGCTTTCATCGCTTCTCCGGAAAGGTCTTCTGCAATATCCTCGTTCATCACATAATCAGAAGAGAAGTCATCGCAGAGTGTCAAACCGAATTTGGTATTTACATCACCCTTCGAGAGACGGAAATCTACGTCCATCTCATCCGGCAAGATTAGTTTCCCTCGTTTGATTCGTTGCGGAGCGGACTGAGCACGCGTTGCAAGATCAAAACTGAACGTTCCGGTCGCACCTGCCTGGATGAAGAAATGATGGAAGGCTCTCAGTATCGCATCTTTGAAACGTACTTGCTCGTATTCCGTACCTAAGTCATTCGGGATACGCACATAGCGTACGTTCGTTTCATTTTCTTCCCAATGCCAGCCTCCAGTCCAGTTGCCATTAGCATCCAGGGTCTTCACATTGTGATAACTCAAGATAGTTCCTTTAACGGCTGTTTCGTAAGATTCTGTTCCTCCGATATCTGCCAGGAACGGGTTCCCTAACATATTCCATCCGGCATCATTTGGTGCCACGCCGTCATTCAACTCGCCGTCCGTCATGCCATGAGCAGTAACGCTTACTCCGGACTTGGCTCCTTCCGCAGAGCCGCTGGCAAGCGTCATCGGGAAGCGGTTGACACTCCATTTCTGACGAATGCTGTTCACTTTCTGCGGAGCGCCAAAGAAGGTGTAGCCCACACCTGCTGTCAATTCATCGGTCGGTCCAAGCGGGGCAATACTGCCTGTCGTAGAACCTTCCTCTACGTCATACCAGCCACTCACTTGAGAGCCGCTTGCACGCAACGCTCCGTCGTAAGCATGAATCAACCAGCTCTGTTTGTTGTTGAAGTCCGGATTGACAATGGTCGACAACGTCACATCGTACGGCAACGCCAGACTGTAGAACTGAGCATTATTGGTCAGGTAGTCGTAGTTAATCGTGTTGCTCGTATTACCCATCGTTCCGTTCAGTACCAACTGCGGATGACTGTAAACATAGTTCCAACTTGAATTCAAGTGTCCGCCGCGCAGATAAACATTACTGAAATCGATGTACGTACCGCTCGGAACAACCATCTTGGCATTGCCATATACATACAAGTCGCGGAAGATGAATTTGGTTCCATCGGTCGTCTCACTGACGGTTAATGTTGCACCATTAAGAATCACAAGATCCACAAACGGAGCATCTTTCTTGAATGGAGTACCGAAGCTTCCGGTCGTAGTCGTGCTGCTTACGATGCGCGGAATAGTAAACTCTGCCACACCCTGCAGCACATCCGAAATATTATAGAAATACAACTTCAGGTCTTTCAACGCATCACTACTGCTTAAAGTAACAGCCAAACGGTAAACGCCTTCATCCTTCTTCACGCTCTCCAACGATTGCTCGTCGCCGATAGTGCCGCCGCTTATCTGCGTCTTAACCTTTGTGGACGAACCCGGTGTACGCAAATCAACAACTACATGATCCGTACCCCATTCCATGATATGGGCTGTAATGCTCGGGAATTCTACAGGCAACAGATAAATGTTCCCTATACCTGTACGAGCATTGCCAGAACCGGTGTTATGATAACCCATCTTCACGCCGCTGGAATTGTACAACTCGATACGTCTCTTGTCATCCGGTGAACCGATAGGATCCATAAATACCTCATATGCGCTAAGGTCAGTACTCTTCAAGTACCAGTCTTGCGCATTGGTATAGCCGGTATTAGACAACCACATCTTGTAAACGCTCGTTGTGGCTGATGTCTGTGCCCAATGTGCGCCATCGCTCGTGAACCGCAAACCGCTTCGGTTGTCGTTCGTATACTTATTGCATGCTCCGTAAATCACAGTTCCAATCGGGTTCACTGCCTTCGTCGGTGTAGTGGCATTATCTACGGTGATAGCCGTCGGGCTAATCGCACCTTGTGCACCTTCTGTTGCGGCTAAAGTGTTCGGTAGCGCATACCATGTATCACCGCTCTTAGCAGCAATCACAAACTCTTTCGGCAATGAACGACCATAGAGATGGATAGTAACGTTATCCTTCTCGGTGTTGTTGTTTCTCAAAATCAGTTTCAGTTTGTAGTGATGCGACTGATTATAATCTTTCGGAGTATAACAGATAGAGAATTTCTGGTCATATTCCGTTGTGTTCTCACCAAGATCCAGCAGGTCATTCTCATAATCATAGGTAGAACTGTTGCTCAAACGGAATACTCGGTCTGTTCCTGTAACTAATGCATCTCCGTTATTCGCATCATAATATTCAACACCAATCTTCGGATGGTTACCATTCGCATCCAGACCGCTGGCAATGATACGAATCAGGTTGCCGGCTGCCGAAGATGCATATACTGCCACATCCTTAGTGGATGTCAGATGGATATCAGCAGCACTCGTGCCATCTTGGTTGAATACATCGAATGACGGACAGTTTGTGCGGTAGTTAACAAGAGATTTCTCTGTCCAATGAGGATAGAGCGTCTTATTATCTGCTTTAATCCATTCTTTGTCACTATTGATCCAATTGGAAACGGTATACCATGTTCCGGTTGAACCTACGAATTGCGTGCCGCCTACCTCTTGCGTAAAATATCCGGCAAAGTTATAATCCGTCTTACTTGGCAAAGATGGAATTGCAGGCAGATAGTCATTAAAAACCACATCCACACTACTTGTACCGGCCGTTGTTGCTGTACTTTGGTCAAAAGTAATCGTGTAGGTCTTTGGCGTACAGGTTGCATCAAATGTCCCAGCTCCGCTATCATCTTGATTAAACTCATAAACGAATGTATATGGGCCACTGCCTGTCGGGCCACTTACATGAGTAGCAGTAGCAGCCGTACCGCTTGTCTTTGTCCATGTTAAGCGTGCCGAACTTGTCATTTCATAACCCGCATCAGGCGTTACGGTGATGGTTACTTGACGGTCAGATGCGGTCTCACTACATGTCGGCTGGCTCGTGTTACTATAAGACAACGTACAATGACTTAACGTTCCATCCGAGATGGCCACCAGATTTTCACAACAGGTGGTTAAGTAGTCGGAATAAGTAGTCCCTCCTGCCTCATATGTGAGCACGATATCATCCAGCAACGAGGCTGGTGAAGCACCTCCATGTTCAATCCGTATATAAACATTACTCAAACTTGACAAATCAACTTCGAAAGGATTAGAAAAAACACCTTGACTCAATTCACTATTAGTAGGGCCTGTACCATCCGTCACCGTAGACCATGAACTACCATCGGATGAAGATTGCACGTGCCAGTTTGAATCATTTGACTTATTATTACTCTTGGAGCTTTTGAAGCTTATGGATATAGGAGTGCTTAATTTGGTGTTATACATTATTGTAACAGGAGACAAAATAGTACCCGAACCATTGTCTCCAGGTTTGCCTGAATAATCACCTGTAGCAGAATAATCACTATATTGATTAATATTAGTAATCGTCCATGCGGAAGGACTTGCTTCTTCGAATCCAAAGCTAGCCGTCTGTTCTACAACCGAACTTGTCCCTTTTGCCCATACGGCATGATAAACGACATCTCCCGATCCGGAAGCTGCTGCTGCAAAGCCACTAGCTGAAGTTATCAATGTGGAACCTACGGGTACACTCGCTTCTTTGCCTGTCCATGTTTGACCATCAGCGACCCATCCCTTAAACTCAGTACTTGTTGCATCGCATGCTTGACCGGAAATCAAATCAGTCGGCCAGACTGGCTTTTCTGTCAAATAGACTTTCTGCTTCCATTTATTAGTTCCATCAAATGTCGTAGCACTACCTCCATCATCAAACAATGCTTGCTTGTTGCTTTTAAACACTACTGTTCGATATGCATCTTCCGTGAAGGTTGCATTCACAGTCACATTGCCGGACGGCATAGTGAACTGATTTGATGTCACTGTCACCGGGCTACCGCCACTTGTCACATTCCAACTACTGAATGTGTAGTGAGTACTCGGCGTTGCAGTCAATGTGATAGTAGAACCTGCACAAGCGCTGCTATTATCGGCAGAGATAGTTCCTCCCGTAACAGTACCACTTCCTGTTAAGGTTATCGTATATGCGGTATTGACGGTAATCGCTTGAGTGGTAGTCTTGTCACTGCGATATGTAATAATAACGGATGTGTTGCCTGTTGTTAATGCGGTACTGGTGCTCGGGGTGAAAGAGAAGTCACTTTCATGACCGCTATAAGCAACATTCTCATAACTATCATCTGTATAGGTCACCCTAATTACCAATCCCGTCGGATCAAACATATCTCCGGCACAATATGTCAACTTGGTTGGTGCAGTCTGTACGGAAATACTCTTGACATCCTTACATGTCGGATTACTATCGAACGTCGCGTTGTAATACGTTACCGTAAATGTCGTCATTCGAATTTGATAACTACTCGTGGCCGTTAATTTCAACTGAGTCACCTCTCCGGAACAAGAGATGGTCTGTGAGGTCCCGGATGTGGATAATGAAGCTGAACCACCACCATAGGCCGTAACAGAATTAATTTTATAATTATCACCCGATAATGTGACCGCGACACTCGAAATCTTCCGATGGCCATCAATTAGTCCCCACTGACTCTTATTAATGGTCCACGTATTCGGACTTCCTGTATAGCGCTGTCCATCATCTATGTATAATTCAACACCACTGGAATTCTCCCGCCAATCCAGAGAATAAACAGGGTGAGCGGTTAAATTGGTAATATCTGCAGCGGCAAACGTAGCAGTAGACGTTCCTGATGTTAGTTTGCGATATACAGCATACATAGTATTATCCGCTGTAGGATAATATGTATCGCCGGGCATGTATAATACCGGGGCTGTAGTTGTGGAACTGCAACTCGCGGTTGCCCAACCATCAAATGCCCATCCGTCACCAGAACAAGCAGGAGTGGGACCGTCTGGCAGTTCTATACCATCTCCATACTCACTCTCCGTTATTGGACTGACAGTCGGGTTCCCTGAACCCGTTGAGAAAGAAACCGTATATGGAATCTCAATGGTGTAATCAGCACTAGCTACATCCGAATTCGTGTAGTTAGTCTTGATGGCTATTGCCTTGATTGTCATACTGGCGTCAACGGTTATGGCGCTACTATACGTCGGACTACTACTTGTTGGAGTAGTACCATCTGTCGTATAATGAATAACGGCGTCCGTAGTAGTACAACTCAGGCTAACGGACTGCGCAGAACCGTATGTTCCTCCGGCAACGGAAAAAGTGGGCGTAGCGCATTTGAAAGTGTACGTAGCAGTGGCTACCGCAGAATTAGTTGATCCTGCTTTTACAGCAATGGCCTTGATAGTTGGATTACTTGGGCTAACCGTATAACTTGCAGTGGCAGTTCCCGCTGTACCAGAAGGACTACTGGTAGTTGGAGTAGTAGAGCCATCTGTCGTATAATGAATAGTTGACCCCGATGTCGCACTACTAATAGTAATAGATTGGTTATTATTCAATGTTCCCGCAACAGGGCTGAATGTCGGTGTGGCACAAGTGCTTCCGCTACTATTATCATAATAATAATCAACTTGGGCAATCTGATCAAATCCATTACTAGATACCTTGTTGTTACAATTAAATTCAATTTTATAATAAAGGTTAATTGCTTGATTACCCGCAGCAATTGTTACCGTTTGAGCACCTGTGCTGAGAGTAAAAGATCCTCGTTCTGTCCATGTCGAACCATTAGTGGAGGTATATAATTTAATACTATTGGTACCTGTCGTATTTACAGCATTTATAGTAAGAGTTACTTTCGTAATTTTCTTATCAATAGGACCGGCCTCTATTCTTCCAGTAGAGGCGGTCTTATTTCTTCCAAATCGAACATGATTCCAAGATGTTCCATTGGTATTTCCGTTAGCCACTGTAACGGAAAAGCCATTGTATGTACTTGTCCATGTTGATGTGTAATTGCTACTCGTTCCTGAGTCCGCCTGTGTACCAAACTTTGCAGTTTTGTATACGACTTCTGCTCCCCACACATTTCCGACACCGAGGGTCAGCATGAGTACGCAAATCAGACTGACGAGAGAGAATCGAGACACAATCGATTCGAGACTGTTTCGACATTGTCTTCTGGTTACATCAGGGCTATCCCCTGACCGATTAAGTAATAAATTTGCCTTTTTCATATTTTTTGTATTTTATATTTTTATTGTGAGTATAGGGGAAACCAATCTCCTATACCCTATCTTCTACAACCCATATAACTAGTTCGCGTAATCTGCAAAAACAGCATGGAACTCTTTAGCCGTTGTAATAGGTGTGGTGTCGCTGTTACCACTATTCAACAGCGGTGTCGGGGCGGACTGGCCGGTGGCAGCACCCATGCTGTGGTCGGTCCAACCGACAAATTTGTCTCCACACCCATCGCTCTTCGTCGGATCCGTCGGGAATTTCAAGTCTTTGTACTGCGTGCCCGATTCCACAGACGTATCCGGATCGCCTGCCGTCCATTCTTCGCCGTTCACATACCATTTGATCTCCACGCCCGGCAGATATACAGCTGTCACGGCCACTGCTCCCGTCGGATTGGTGATTGTATTTTCCTTCGTTGTTGAACTGCTGCCTAATGATGCATTCGATATTACCCAGTGGTCAAAAACATAGTTGTTCGCATTATCCGCCGGAGAGATGTTTTTACCGGAACGTGTCGGCGCGCCGGGAGTACCACCGGGGATATCTACTAACTCTTCGTCCACTAAAGCCTTCGCCTGCGTTGTCACTCCATAAACCGTCACAGCACAATTCGCCGTGTAACTGCCATTGGTAGTAGTACAAGTGATCGTCGCACTTCCTGCCGCTACACCGGTTACTAATCCAGCACTGGATACCGTTGCCTTTCCTTCTGCACTGGAACTCCAACTAACTGTCTTATCCGTCGCGTCCGACGGCGACACAGTAGGAGTAATGGTGAACGTCTCATCTACGACAATAGCTTTGCTGGTTGGATCAACTTCCACACCCGTTGTGTTCACAGTTATCGTCACTTCTTGCTCCACATCCTGTGCGCAATATTTCGTCCCTAAAACTGTGTTCTGATCTTGGTGCGCCTTGATGGTTACCGTTCCTGCACTCGTAGGAGTGAAGACGCCGGTTGTGATAGTTCCGGCTCCGGAACCTGCCGTCACTGTCCAAGTTATGCTACCACCGTTACCTCCCGTAGATGCTAAGGTGATCGTATTACCCATAGCCACCGTGTTCGCACTCGTGATACTCAATGCCGACACCGGCGGTTCACAGCAATCCGTCGAGTAAGCCGAATAGGCCGGCCCGCGTTTGAAGAGGTACACATTAACCGTGTTGGTAGAAGAGTAGCATGCAAAGTAACCGCTAGCGGCACCTGTGCCACGTTTAAAATAGGCATTTGCAGATTGTGCCGTATTATATGCATTCACGAAAGCATATGTATGCGTGTAACTGCTGTTATTAGGATCTGTCGCATTATGTGTGACAGTAAATTTTTCGGCATTGTTGGACGGCGATGTTGATAAGTTGGCCTCGCTACCTGAACCCGTTCCTATAACATAGTTGCTTCCTTGACTTATGGTATAATAATTCCCGCTTTTAGCGATGTGCCACAAACAATTTGTTGCCAATGAAGCATCATACGGAATAATGGTTTTGTTGTCGGTAGCAGTAACTCCGGTACTGGACAAACGGTTATAATTAACAGTATTGTTCATCACATAGTCATATGCGTAAATCAAGTAATCCCCCTCAGCTACAGTGGATTCTGTATATTTCTCCCAATCTCCGGCATTCGGAGTAGCAGTCGCATAAACAGCGTAGAACTTATTCTCTCCCGGTTCCAGAGTCACAGCTGCGCCTTTTTTGAAATAATTGGACGCAGGCTTCGTATCTGTTTCATCCACCGTCACCGTACTCCAACCCACCAATACTTTCGTTCCACAACTGGCTGCAGTTGTGGGCAATGTGTATTCATCCAACTCATAGTGTGTGCCGGCAACCGTACTCTCTGCCCCTGCTTCCGACAACACTATCGTCGCCGTACGCTTGTTGAGGGTAACGGTTTTTTCTGCATCCTGCGAACAATAAGTGCCATTGAGGTTCTGGTGTACTTTGACTGTCACCGTTCCTGGAGTAACCGGAGTTAAGGTCGTTCCCGAAATCGTAGCTGTGCCAGTTCCTGCAACTACAGACCAACTCTTTGCGCCTCCGTTACCTGCATTAGCAGTAAGTGTCAGTGTGCTACCCATCGTTACCGAAGCCCCACTTGTCACCGCCAACGGCGTTGCCGGATCGGTACAATCGCTAGCCTCTTCCAGTTTGATGTAATCCTGACCAGATTTATAACATCCAAAACGGTCGTTATTCTGCGAATTATAGCGTATATTCCAATCATAAGAACCATCGTTTATGCCAATATTTATTTTATTGGTAAAAACGGTTGTGATATACCCAACGGCTGTCTTTGTTGCACTTACACGCATTTTACCTTGATCTGCAACCGGGTATAAATAATACGTGTTCCCGCCGCGCGTAAATGAAATATACCAACTGGTACTCTCCTTTGTGAATGTAAAAATGGTTGCCTCGCTAGACGATGTGGCCAGTTCTCCTTTCGCGTTAGCATTAGTAGTTGAGGAAGCTACTAACCATTTATCACCACTCCAATTGACAATTTTGTATTGATTGCCACTTATAATGTCATTTGCATTGGTTATGAATCCCGCCCACACATTCGTGGCGAAACTTGTTGCGAGAATCAGCATTATTAGCCCTCTCGCTTTAAAACTTAAAATTGAATTTTTCATATTATTTTGTATTTTATATTATTCGCTTTTGTTATTTGTGACCATAGGTGAATTCAATCACCTATAGCCGAACTTACTTTTCATCATCATCTTCCATGTCGGCCAAGATGACGTTGATGTCAGTGAGTAATGATTTTTTACCCATATTGAAAAATGTATCCTTTGCTCTTGCATTTTGAGCGTCATTATTGGTATACATAGGGGGAAAGAAAGACTCTTCATTAAGAGTTTTTAAGTAATTTTCACGTCTTCCATCACTAAATGCTTTAGAAACATACATTTTTAACATTTCTAGAGGTTGCTCTACTGCGTCATATGACGTGGCTACTTCTATTTCACTTTTAATTTTTTTGATTTTCTCATAATATTTATTCATAACTCTTCTGCCCTGTTATCGTGAGGACTACACGTTTAAAGTGTTAATAATGATATTAGATGTGGATTACTCATCAAAGTATTCCAGAAAATCCTCTTGATCTTGCATCCTGTCTTGGTATTCCTCATCCGTTTCGTCAGGATCTCTTTCCCAACTGGTCGGAGAATAATAATCCTCCTCGTCGTCAAAATGTCTTCTACTCATAATTATGTATTTTATGGTATTAGTAATTCCACCATGCAGGATCACCATTTTGGCTCACAAATGTATTTGCTATAGCCGAACTTGTAGCACGTGCCAAACCATTTGCTTTTTCTTGTCTCTCCCATTCACGATAAGCGGCAGACAATCCTCTTGCTAATGCCCGAGAACTTCCATATGGCTCAAAGCCATTATCCACGAGCATCTTATTCAAAGTCTTAAAACTCATCTTAATATCTTTGGTTTGTAAGGCAATCGCCAACTCTCCAAAGAATTGATAATACTCGTTCGTTACTTTCATAATCTTTTGCACTCTCAGTTCGTGCGCACTTTTATATATTTGTTTGACTATTTTACTTAGTCCTTTTGACCTATTGAAATGACTGATTTTGCGATTTTATGCACTTTAAAAACTGAAAAGCATACATTTTTGTGCAGTTTCGCATCAAAAAATCTTACATTTTCTTGCATATTCCATTTTTTTATAGTACCTTTGCAGCGGTTTTTGAACCACAAAGCATTATTTTTATACACTTTTTTGCAGTATATTGCTATGGCAACCGATTATTTAAGCATCTTAAGCGACCAGTTAGAGGAACTCCGCCAAACCCCGTGGGAGTCTATCATCACTCGCAAAGAGGAACAAGAGGTAAATCTTAACAGCCCACTTGCGCAGGTAGTGATTGGTGTGCGTCGTAGCGGTAAGTCCACGCTATGCGCCAAAGTGATGATGGAAAGTAAACTTCCATTTGGTTACATCAACTTTGACGATGATCGCTTAGGAAAACTCACTCGTGACGATTTCGACCCGTTATTGCAAACCTTATACCGGCTCAATGGCGATTTTAAGCACTTGCTTCTTGACGAGGTGCAGAATATCGAAGGCTGGGAGTTGTTCGTTAACCGAATGCTCCGACAAGGAATGCGCGTCATCATTACCGGAAGCAATGCCAACCTGCTTAGTGGCGATTTGGCAACTCATCTGACCGGTCGTCATCATAAGATTGAACTCTATCCTTTCTCCTTCCACGAATATTGTCAGGCTCACAATGTGGATATCACGTCATATTCCACCAAAGCAATAGCTCTGCGCGAACGTGCTCTCGACGAATACCTCTTTCAAGGCGGATTTCCGGAACTGCTCAACCTCAATGAGGCTGAACGAACCGACTTTGTGCGTTCGTTAGTGCAAACTATCGTTGAGAATGATATTGCAAAACGTTACAAAATCCGCTATGCGGAGACTCTGAAAAATATTGCAGACCAAGTGTTGGATGAGTTCACCAATGAGCAATCATCCTTTTCCATCCAAGAGAAGCATCATCTCAGTTCGGCTCACACTGCAAAGCATTACTTGCAATATATCCAGAATGCTTATCTCGTATATGGCGTACCACGTTTCTCCCTAAAAAGCATTGAGCGCCGCAGCGTAAACAAGTATTATGCAATGGATAATGCCATGGTTGCCAAGCGCGAAGGAGCGTTGCTAACTGAAAGCCTGGGACCGCGGTTGGAAAACATCGTGGCTATCGAACTCAAACGGCGCGCATCTATTGATGACCAAATCTACTATCTCCGCAAAGTGCGCGAATATGAAGTGGATTTTGTTCGCGTTCGCAACCACCATGTGCAGGAACTTATCCAAGTTACCTATGATTTCCGAGATCCAAGCACCAAGTTGTACAACCGCGAAGTAGGCAACCTCTTTAAGGGCGGCCAATTACTACACTGTAATAACCTTACACTTGTGATGGCTTACGGCGAAAAGCGCGATATTGTCCAAGACGGTAAAACTGTCCATTGTGCTCTTGCCTCCGATTGGCTTTTGCAGCAATAATCATTTCTCAAACTGCGCAGAAACCTGTGTCAGTTTTTTTTCAGTCATTTCAATATGTCAAAGATCTTTTCGTCCTCTTTTTAAGTACCGAACGATAGTACTATATCTTCTTTCACCCTCATCCGTGTCGGGCACAACTATTGTTTATTTTTTGTATTATTATTCATTTAGCATTCATTTAGCATTCATTTCCACGACCATCTCGCGATCATCCTGAACGTCTTTGTAGGGTTTCTATCCCTCTTCTACTTGTACCTTTTCACTCTTACTTTGTTCCTTTAGCTTGTTCCTTTTCGGACTAAGCTTGTTCCTTTTCTGCACAAAAAGGGAACAAAGAACGATGATTTCACTTCAATCGTTTTTATGTGCTGATTGAGAGGCACTATTTTTCAACGCTGACTGCACCAATTAAACGACCCTTTTATTGGTGCATGTAAAATGATGTATATGATACTTTTTGACGAAAGATGGAATATTTTCAAACAGCAGGTGAAATGTGTAAAAATTGACAAAAAGTGTGCAAACAGTGTTTTTTTTGACAATTCGTATTACATTTTATATTTTTTTACAAAAATATTTTTTTATTTGAAATAATTGTTGTATCTTTGTCGCCTGAAATATTCACGAACAAGAAAAATATGCGGAACATTATAAGATATAGACTTGCTAAATTGCGGAGTATGCACCAATAAAAGGGTCGGTTAATTGGACAACCGAAATATGCATATCTATAAGTTTTAATTTTTTTCCACAAGGAACAGCCAGATAAAATACAAAATTATACAATATTCAACAAAATAACAAGAGTATACGAAAAGGTAAAGAATGATATATGCAGAATTATTCGTATCTTTGCAGAAAAATATTTTTTATGAGATACGGATACATTCGCGTAAGCAGCAACAAACAGACGGTAGAAAACCAGCGTTTTGAAATTGAGCAGTTTTGCCTCATGGAGGGAATAACCGTTGACGTATGGATTGAGGAAACGGTTTCAGGAACACGGACATACAAGCAACGGCGGCTGGGCAAACTGATAAAACAGGTACACGAAGGGGACACGATTATCTGCAGCGAGTTGAGCCGGTTGGGAAGAAATCTGTACATGATCATGGAGATACTCAGCCTCTGCATGAGCCGCGGCTGCAAGGTTTGGACCATCAAAGACGGATACCGTCTGGGCGACGACATACAATCCAAAGTGCTGGCATTCGCTTTCGGGCTTTCGGCGGAGATAGAGCGCAATCTGATCAGTCAGCGGACCCGGGAAGCACTCGCAAGGCTGAAAGCGGAGGGAAGACACGTCGGGCGGCCGAACGGCAGCAAAACCAGAAAAGAGCTCAACCCCTTGTCAAGAAAAGAAGACCATATCCGTAAGGCGTTACAGGAAGGCATATCCATCAACAAGATCGCCCTTTCCCTCAATTGCTCACGTAACACCTTGAGTCGATACATTAAGCGGCACGCTCTTAACTGATACAAAAAGAAGATATAGTACTCTCGTTCGGTACTTTAAAAGAGGACGAAAGATCTTTGAAATACTGATTTGCTTATATAAGGAGAAAAAACGAAAATTTTTCTTTCGATTTACTTGTGTATGTCAGATTTTTTTTGTAATTTTGCACCATAATTGAAACGATTATGGCAGTGCAAAACGAAATCCAGTTATTTGACGGCAAGCAGGTTCGTTATGTATGGGACGAGGAGCAAGAAAAGTACTTCTTCTCGGTAGTGGATGTTATCCGAGTGTTAACTGACAGTGAGAACCCTCGCAAGTATTGGAGCGTGTTAAAGACCCGTCTCAAACAAGAGGGAAGCGAGTTGGCTACAAATTGTAGTCAACTGAAATTACCATCTTCGGATGGCAAGAGTTATCTTACTGACGTGGCTGATACAGAGCAGGTTTTTCGGTTGATACAATCGGTACCGAGCAAGAAGGCGGAACCGTTCAAGTTATGGCTTGCGGCGCTGGGACAGGAGCGAATGAACCAGTTGCAAGATCCGGAGTTGAGTATCGAGCAGGCCATCAAAGACTATCGGCGGCTTGGCTATTCGGAAGATTGGATCAACCAGCGTATCAAGACCATTGAGATCCGCAAAGGGTTGACTGACGAATGGCAGCGCGGAGGGATGAAGGAGGAGCACGATTATGCGATTCTGACGGATATCATCTCGCGGGCGTGGAGCGGAATGACAACACGTGAGTACAAGAAGTACAAAGGACTACGCAAAGAGAGTCTGCGGGACAACATGACGAATGTAGAGTTGATGCTCAATGGCTTGGCAGAAGCAGCTGCCACAGAACTGAGTAAACGTGAGAATCCGAAAGGTTTTGCGGAGAATGCCAATGTTGCGCAACGCGGAGGTGATGTAGCGCATGTGGCGCGCGAGCGTTTAGAACAGGAGTTGGGAGACTCGGTTATCTCTGACAAACGTGCACTGAACTTCACCAACCCGCCGGAGGAACTGCCGTTCAATGATGCGGAAGAAGTGAAAGAGTAAGCTGAATAGTCCGACTTCAGCGGACAGTCCGGAAATCCTTTTATAAGCAACAATGTCGAAAGATGTTGTTGCTTTTTGTATGCAAATCAGTATAACTATGAACTGAAGATGAAGGTTGTGTCTTTTTTAAAAGAGGTTTGGGGTAAAAAAGACACAAGGTACATAAAAAAAGACACAAGGTAGGTGTGAGGGTTGTTCCCTTTGAAGACAAAAAAGGAACAAGGTAAGTAAAAAGGGGACAAGTAGAAGAGGGATAGAAACCCTACAGTGACGTTCAGGATGCGAACGAGATGCGAACGGAAATGAAAGCTAAATGAATAATAATACAAAATAAATAGTTGTGCCCGACACGACAAAAGGGCAAACGATCTTTGACATAGTGGATTACTGCGATTTACTTTTGCAAAAGTGAAAAAATGAGCAAAAATCACTTTTCTAAAGTAAAAATCTTTCGAAAAATTTGCTTTTTCAAAATAAAAGTAGTACCTTTGCAGCGTTTTTTGATAAATAAGCACTTTTATGTTACAAGAAATTCAATTCAGGCAGCTGCAAAATGATTACCTTCGCCGCGTAAGCGAAACGACGCAAA
>JAFVHA010000092.1 GCA_017478035.1 Paludibacteraceae bacterium
CTTGTCAAGGCCATAAGCCAGGGCAGCTGCGGTCGGTTCGTTGACGATACGGCGTACGTTCAGACCTGCGATCTCGCCGGCTTCCTTGGTAGCCTGACGTTGAGAATCGTTGAAGTAAGCCGGTACTGTGATGACAGCTTCGGTAACCTCTTGGCCGAGGTAGTCCTCAGCGGTTTTCTTCATCTTCTGGAGGATGATAGCCGAGATCTCCTGCGGGGTATAGAGACGTCCGTCGATGTCCACACGCGGGGTGTTGTTGTCGCCCTTTGTTACTTTATACGGAACACGAGCGATTTCGGACTGCAAGCGATCGTAGGTCTCACCCATGAAACGCTTGATCGAATAGATAGTTTTGGTCGGGTTCGTAATGGCTTGACGTTTAGCAGGGTCACCTACTTTACGCTCACCGCCGTCGATGAATCCAACAACAGAAGGGGTCGTACGCTTACCTTCAGCGTTAGCAATGACGATAGGTTCGTTACCCTCCATTACGGCTACACACGAGTTCGTGGTACCGAGGTCAATTCCAATAATTTTAGACATAGTAGTATATTTTTTTAGTTTAACATTCTAGGGTTCTAGGAGCCTAGGGAACTAGGAAACTAGTCACCCAAAGAATGACAAATCTTGTGCCAAAGGGAATTTGGGGTGTTTTGGGGAGATTTTGGCAGAAATGGACTGACAATTTGGCAGAAAAACGGATTTGCATATGTCATTTATTTGTTGTAATTTTGCAGCGGATTTGAAGCATGAGGCCGACCATAAGTTACATACAGAGCCGTTTCGACGAGTATAACTACCGTTTTTTCGGCGGTTCGCTGCCTGCGTTGCCCATTAAGTTAAGTCACGCGAAAGGATTTTTAGGCAAAGTGACGTTCACGCGGCGCAAACAAGGCTTGTTCGGCGGGTATCGAAATGAAAATTTTGTGATGCGTATCAACGTGCGTATCGACCTACCGGAAGAAGTGGTGGATGATACGATATTGCACGAGATGATTCATTACTATATTGCTGTCAATCAATGGAAAGACAGTTCGACGCACGGCGTTCTCTTCCGTCGCGAGATGCAACGTATCAACGAGACCGGAGGGCGGCATATCACTATTTCCCACCGCCTGGACGAATCGCAACAGGCGCAAGCGCATATTCATAAGAAACGCGTGATAGCCGTCGTACGTTTTGCGGACGGTCAGACGGGTATCAAAGTGGTGCCGAAACAGATGAGACATATCCGCTACTGGGACCAGACCGCCCCGCGGAGGTTTGCCATTTCGCAGATAGAATGGTATTATACAGACAACGAGTACTTTGCCAAGTACCCGTCGTCTATTGCGATGAAGATTTTCCTTATAAAAGATCCCTCCGAACTGCCGCTGGCCAATGCTCCACGGCTGAATATATCACGATAAATCGTAGCCGTAGTGCTTGAGGCGGCCTATATTGGAGCGCCAGTCACGGTCCACTTTGACGAAGAGTTGGAGGAAGACCTTTTTTTGGAGGAATTCTTCAATATCTTTGCGCGCCTGGCTCCCTACCCGCTTGAGGGCTGAGCCGGCTTTGCCGATGATGATGCCTTTCTGGCTGTCCCTTTCACAATAAATCACCGCAGAAATACGCACGATGTTTTCTTCTTCGTGGAAGGACTCCACCTCCACCTCGACGGAGTACGGGATTTCCTTATCGTAGTTGAGGAGGATCTTCTCGCGGATGATCTCATTCACGAAGAAACGCTCGGACTTGTCTGTCAGTTGGTCTTTGGGGAAGAAAGCGGGTCCTTCCGGAAGCGCATTCTTGATGGCATCGAACAGTTGCACCACTCCGAATTTCTCTTGCGCAGAGATCGGGAAGATCTCCGCTTCGGGCAGTTGTGCGTGCCAGAAATCGACCAGGCGTTCCAGGGTTTCCTGGGTGGTCAGGTCAATCTTATTAATTATAAGGAACACGCGTGTGCCCGCGGCCGCCATCTTCTTCACTTTCGCAAGGAAGTCGGCATTGCGGTCGGGATTATCCTGCACCTCGGTGACGTACAACAGGACATCGGCATCGACCAGTGCGGAACGGGAGAACTCCAACATCTGTTCCTGGAGACGGTAGTTGGGCGAGAGGACGCCCGGCGTATCGGAATAGACCATTTGAAAGTCCTCGCCGTTGACGATGCCCATGATACGGTGACGAGTCGTCTGCGCCTTCGAAGTAATGATGGACAGACGCTCGCCCACCAGGGCATTCATCAGCGTCGATTTGCCGACATTGGGGTTACCCACTATGTTCACGAATCCACTGCGGTGCATCATTCGCCAAACACTTTATCACCGTTCAACTTATTCACCTTACCGAACTTGTTCTTGAGCGCTTTCTGGTCAATCAGTTTCGGGTCACCGATAACGAGTACTTTCACCGGTTTGCCCTGGATATGCGACTCATAGAAGCGCTCGATATCCTCGAATTTGAGTTTCTGCACTTGGCGGATTTGCAGTGTAGCCGGGTCAATCTGATAACCAAGTCGGTACCAATCGGTCATTCGCTGGCTCTTGGAGCGGAAGGTAGGATGATTAGAGAGCATCGACTGGCGCAGAACGGTACGGATATTCTCGATATTCTCCGGGTTACGCGGCATGGAATCGAGCAAGGAGCAGTACACATCGATGGCGTCATTTACCTTATCGGACTGCGTACCCACATAGCCGAAGAAGAGGGATTTACGGTTCTGGAGAGGCGGCAAACGGAAACCTCCGACGGCAGTATAAGCCATCGAACGTTTCTCACGGATCTCATTCATAACCAGACCCGAGAATCCGCCGCCGAAATACTCATTAAACGCCTCATACTGAACGGCTTCGTTGATATTATACGGCGTACCTTCGATGAAGAAATAGACCTTCGCCTGCTGCATCTCCGGGTCGCCCAGGAAATACAATTCGGTTTTCCCGAAAGCGGTACGTGGACGCTCGATAGGCGAAGCGGTAGGCGTGGCTTTCTCGGACATCGGGATATGGCCGTACAACGCCATCTTGACCGAGTCGGCAGGCAATTGGCCGGCATAGTGAATCTCCAGCTCATAGCCCAACGCGCGGTGCCACTCGGCCTCCAGATCGGACTCTTGCAAGATAATACCTATTTCCGGCGCCCAGATATTACGTTCGGGCACACGTTTGAAGTAAGGCGAGTTATCTCCGTAGAGCA
Organism: Paludibacteraceae bacterium; assembly: GCA_017478035.1. Classification (GTDB taxonomy): domain Bacteria; phylum Bacteroidota; class Bacteroidia; order Bacteroidales; family Paludibacteraceae; genus Colicola. The sequence goes on from JAFVHA010000092.1 coordinate 3,184, forward strand.
CGAAATCCAACGCCGCGGCTGCACGCATGGAAGAGTTCTTTCGCTCCACCCAACGTGTACTCAATTCACGACTGACGATACCGTTCAGTTTCTTATGTCCCTCGGAAGAGAACTCCGGGAAGAGCATATGCAGATTGACGAGCGATACGATCTCTTTCATGTTTTTCTCGGCTCCCTCGATATCCACGATGACATAGCTGTCCGTGACGCGGTAGTTGCATTTACCGCCTAACTTGGCCAATTTGGCGCGGAACTCATTGAGGGTAGTACCCGGCGTTCCTTTGATACCGGCGTTATTCATCATCTCCACCGCGAAAGGCAGGAGTTGTTTCTCGAACGAACCGACGCCGTATTTCAGACGCAGCGTGAAGATATCGTTCTTCGGGTTCGGCGTGACATAGACATATACGTTCTCCGCAAAACGATCCTGATCGATATCCTTGAGGTCCACGAAACGCGGCACGAGTTTGCCGGCAGGGATAGAAGCAAAATCGGTATAGTACTGCGACTGTCCCGAACCCGGTTCTATCGGTTTGATATTCGGTTTCGCCAGCTTCTCTTTCTTGGGCGTGCCCTCACCGATTTCGAAAATCATCTTCGGAGCCGACAGATAGGTTTTGGCAACGCTGATTACCTGATCCTTTGTCAGTTTGGCGAGTTCTTCTTTCTCGGTCAGCAAGTCCTTGAGCGGTATCTGATACACGAAGCTTTGCAGCAGCATCATGGCTTTGGACATCGCGTACTCCATACTGCGGTCGTAGTCCTGCATCATATTCAGGCGCACGGCTTCGAACAGTTCGTCCGAGATATCGCCTTTGATGAGTTTATCGGTTGCCTTACGCAGGGATTTCTCGGTATCGCTCATCGAGTTATAGGCGCCGGTCTGCATATTCATGAACGGGATGGCCAGAAGTTGGATACGTCCCATCTCACGGGCGGGTCTGAGCGATGCCTGAGCACCCAGGAACTCATTCTCGGACTGCAGTTCGTCCAACAGACCGATTCCCATCTCATTGGAGAGCAACTCGCAGGCGAACTGCAAAGCCAACTCATCTTTCTCGCCGTATTTGACGCCTTTGTATTCCTCGATATACATCGGATAATATCCCAGGCGGGCACGGAAACGCTGGTCTTTCGCAAACTCCGTATCTTTCCACTGGAGACGAGCCGGTAGTTCTTTAGCCACCATATTTCCGAAAGTCTTCTCAATCAGCGGCTTCACCTCTTCCGTCGAGAAATTACCGACGAGCACAAGTGCCATGTTATTGGGCACGTACCATGTATTGAAAAACTCAATCAGCTGACGCAGTTTCGGATTCTTGAGATCCTCCGGATAACCGATGATATCACGCTCGTACGGAGTGCCTTTGCATGCCTCAGATTCCACAAAACGGGTCACATGCTGGTTGTTGTCATCCGAATACATGTTATACTCCTCGAACACATTCTCCAACTCCGCCTGGAAAGTACGGAAGACGGGATTGGTGAGACGATCGGCATACAACGTAAGCCAACGCTCCATCTGATGTGCGGGGAAACTGTTGTGGAAATAAGTCATGTCATAACTTGTACCGGCATTCAGTCCTTCTCCACCGATAGACTGAATGAGATTCGAGAACTCATCCGTAGCGCTATACTGCGCCGCCAAACGGCTTTGTTCGTTGATTTTCAACTGGATAGCATCGCGCTCTTTGGGATCTTTGGTCATCGCCAAGGTGTCGTACAGCGCGATTACATGCTCGTAGTACGGCTTCTCTTTCTCCCAGTCTAGGGCACCGATCTTTTCCGTACCCTTGAAGAGCATATGCTCCAGATAATGCGCGAGACCGGTAGCCGTCTCGGGTTCATCAATCGAACCGGCACGCGTAACGGTTGCGCCGAACACATCCGGTTGGTCATGGTCTTCCCAGAGATAGACGGTAAGGCCGTTATCCAACTTGTACTCTGTCAGTCCTTCCGAGAGTTGCGCAAAGGACATTGCGATGCCGCCAACGAGCAGCAGAACGCTCATAAAAATCTTTTTCATATCTATAAACTTTAATTTTTTACCACTCTAACAGCACTTTGCCGCATTGTCCGCTGACCATGACGTCGAAGCCTTTTTGGAAGTCCTCGAACTTGTAGCGATGGGTGATAACCGGCGACAAATCCAGTCCGCCCAATAACATCTGCTCCATCTGATACCATGTCTCCCACATGCGACGACCGGTGATACCCTTGATAGTGAGCGCATTGAAGATTACATCCGACCAGTTCACCTGCGTATTGGACGGCAGGATACCCAGTTGGGCGATGTTGGCACCTTTATACATATGCTCGATCATATCATTGAAAGCAGAAGGTGCTCCGGACATCTCCAATCCTACATCAAAACCGCGGATACCGAGTTGGAACATAGCATCTTGGATCGTCTCACCTTTCGATCCATCAACGGTAAGCGTTGCCCCCATTTTCTTTGCAATTTCCAGTCGAAGCGGATTGATATCCGTCACCACCACATTCTTCGCGCCCGCAAAGCGGCATATACCTGCAGCCATCGTACCGATCAGACCGGCTCCTGTGATGAGTACATCTTCACCCAACAACGGAAAAGCCAAAGCCGTGTGAGTGGCGTTCCCGAACGGGTCCATGATTGCCGCAAAATCATCGGGTATCTGCGGGTGCACTTTGACCACATTGCTTTCCGGCACAGAAACGAACTCGGCGAAACAGCCGTCACGTCCCATGATACCGAGGGATATCGTGTTCTCGCACACATGGCCCATACCCCGACGGCAGTTACGGCAGTGCCCGCAGGTGATATGTCCTTCCGCCGTGACACGGTCGCCTATCTTGAAATTCCGCACACCGGGTCCGCAATCTGCCACAATGCCCACGAACTCATGCCCCATCGTATAAGGCGGTTTACAATGAGCTTGCGACCACTCGTCCCATTTATACATATGCAGGTCCGTGCCGCAGATGGCGGCTTTGGTCACTTTGATGATGACATCATTGACTCCCATTTCCGGCGACGGAACATCTTCCATCCAGATGCCGGGCTCGGCATATCGCTTAACAAGTGCTTTCATTTATGATTTCAAATTTATGATTTTAAGACTCCGAGTTTCTTACCGATCTTCATGAAGGCAGCGATGCACTTGTCGAGTTGTTCGCGCGTGTGGGCTGCAGAAACCTGTACGCGGATACGCGCCTGGTCTTTCGGAACGACAGGATAATAGAAACCCGTGACATAAATTCCCTCTTCCTGCAAAGCCGCAGCGAACTCCTGACTCAGTCGTGCGTCGTAGAGCATGACCGCACAGATGGCAGACTGCGTCGGTTTGATATCAAAGCCGGCCGCTTTCATGCGCTCCACGAAATAGGCCGTGTTCTCATGCAGACGGTCCTGCAGTTCGTTGGAACGTGTCAGAATCTCAAAGGTCTTGATACCCGCAGCCGCTATCATCGGCGGAATAGAGTTCGAGAAGAGATAAGGACGGCTGCGTTGACGAAGCAGGTCGATAATCTCCTTGCGTCCCGTAGTGAAACCGCCTACCGAGCCACCGAATGCCTTACCGAGCGTACCGGTGATAATCTCCACTTTTCCGCGGAGGTTATAGAGTTCCGTCACGCCGTGGCCGGTCTTTCCTACCACGCCGGCAGAGTGACTCTCATCCACCATCACAAGGGTGTTGTATTTCTGTGCCAATTCATAGATTTTATCCAACGGGCATACATTGCCGTCCATCGAGAACACACCATCGGTGGCAATGATACGGAAACGTTGCGCCTGCGCGGCTTTCAGTTTCTCCTCCAGATCCGCCATATCGCCATTGGCATACCTGTAACGCACCGCCTTGCAGAGTCGCACGCCGTCGATGATAGATGCGTGGTTGAGAGCATCGGAGATGATGGCATCATTTTCCGTCAGCAGCGGTTCGAACAGACCACCGTTGGCGTCGAAGCAAGCGGCATAGAGAATGGTATCTTCCGTGCCGAAGAAATCCGATATCACGCGCTCCAATTCCTTATGCGTATCCTGCGTACCGCAGATAAAACGCACCGACGCCATGCCATATCCGCGCGCGTCCATGCGCGCTTTGGCGGCCTCTATCAGTTCCTTGTTATCCGCCAAACCGAGGTAGTTATTTGCGCAGAAATTGATTACTTCCTGGCCACCAGCAACTTGGATGCCCGATGACTGCGGCGTAACGATGACACGTTCGTTCTTATAAAGTCCTGCCTCGCGAATCTCCGCGAGAGTTGATTGCAGGTAAAGTTGAAAATCAGTATACATAGCTTAAATAATTCCTTGTTCGAGCATCGCGGTTGCGACTTTCATAAAGCCGGCGATGTTCGCACCTTTAACATAATCTATCTTACCGTCCGGCTGGCGACCGAACTTCACGCATTGCTCGTGGATCGACTGCATGATATGATGCAGACGGTCGTCCACCTCTTCTGCTTTCCAGCTCAGATGCTCTGCATTCTGCGTCATCTCCAGGCCGGAAGTAGCCACGCCACCGGCGTTCACCGCTTTACCCGGTGCAAAAAGTATGCCGTTATGTTGGAAGAAATGGATAGCACCCGGTTGGCAGCCCATGTTACTTACTTCGCAGCAACACCAGCAGCCATTGGCTTTCAGTTCTTTTGCATCGTCTTCGGACAACTCATTCTGGAACGCACACGGCAGAGCTATGTCGCACGGCACGGACCATGCTTTCTTATCAGCAGTGAAGACACATTCTTTCGGGAACTTATCTGCCATATCCTGTACGCGGTTACGGTTCGATGCACGCATGACGAGCATATAATCAATCATTTCTTTGGTGATACCATCCTTGATTGCCACTACGCCGTCCGGCCCGCTGACTGCCACCACTTTGGCTCCCAGTTCAACGGCTTTCGTAGCTGCGCCCCATGCCACGTTGCCGAAGCCGGAGATAGCCACGCGTTTTCCTTTGATATCCTTGCCTGCCTCATGCAGCAGATGTTGCGTGAAATAGAGCGCACCGAAGCCGGTAGCCTCCGGACGGAGTATCGAACCGCCCCATGTCATTCCTTTGCCGGTAAGTACGCCGGTATGATACTCGCGTGCGAGTTTCTGGTACATACCGTTAAGGAAACCTATCTCGCGACCACCTACTCCTACGTCACCTGCCGGAATATCCTGGTCAGGACCGATGCAGCGCCAAAGCTCTAACATAAACGCCTGGCAGAAACGCATGATCTCGTTGTCCGACTTGCCCGTCGGGTCGAAATCCGCGCCACCTTTTGCTCCACCCATCGGCAGCGTCGTCAGGGCATTCTTGAAAGTCTGCTCGAAACCGAGGAACTTAAGCATCGACGGCGTCACGGCACGGTGGAAACGCAAACCGCCTTTATACGGACCGATGGCGCTGTTGAACTGCACGCGATAACCGAGGTTCGTCTGTACCTCACCCTGGTCGTCTATCCATGTGACGCGGAAAGTGAAGATGCGGTCGGGTTCTACCATTCGCTCGATGATCTTCGCTTCCTCGAACTCGGGGTGTTGGTTATACACCTCTTCAATGGATTCTAACACTTCCTGAACGGCCTGCAGATACTCTGCCTCGCCCGGATGTTTAGCAGCCAAACGCTGCATGATGTCTTGTACTCTCATTGTTGTATGTGTTTTAATGGTCTTTTATCTCTCATATTTCACTTTCCTCAGATAGATGAAGAATGTGGTTCCTTTTCCGGACGTCTCGAACTCAATCCGTCCGCCCGAACCCTCCACGATATGCTTGGAGATAGCCAGTCCCAGACCGTTGCCGTTGCTCTTCGTTGTGAAGTTAGGCTGGAAGATTCGCGCCTGGATATTTTCCGGAATGCCGGGACCGTTGTCGGAAATGGATATCTGCACCTCCCGCTCCGAATACAACGCATTCAGCGTCACGATGATATCGGGTTGGTCGGTGAGAGTTGGTCTTTGGTCATTGGAGATGGCTTGCAGGGCATTGCGGATGATATTGACAAACACCTGACTGATCTGCTCTTTGTCCGCCTGTACCCATACGCCGGCATCTGCGCCCACATAACGAACCGGTATCTGTTCATCGTTCTCGCGCTGCAGCGTGATGACGTTCGACAGTTTGGCGGCCACATCCACTTCCGTCGTTACCACCTCCGGTTGTTTGGCGAAAGCGGAGAACGACTGTGCGATATGCGCCAAGTTGTCTATCTCGGCAATGAGCATATTGGTTGTCTTTTCAAAATACGAATCGAAGCTGTCCGTGCCGCGTTTGAGTTGCAGTTTCTGCACACTGAGTTTCATCGGTGTCAAGGGGTTGTTTATCTCATGCGCGATCTGCCGGGCCATCGTCCGCCATGCCCCTTCCCGTTCGGCGCGCGCCAACTGTTCCGCACTCTCCTCTACCCGATCCACCAGCACATTATACCGCTCCACCAATGCGCCTAACTCATCATGGTACGGATAATAGATATGATTGTCGTTACCGCCTATCTTGAACTGCCGCATCTTATCCGTCAGCATCGATATCGGCGCCGTCATCGATTTGGCAGCTGCGAAAGAGAAGAACAGCGCCAACAGCAGCACAATGATATATGGAGGCAGCAGACGAGCCAGCAGCGCATCCACTTCCGCATTTCGCGTTTGCTCGCTCAGGAACGAAGGAACAGCGATGTACCCCATCGTCACGAACGAACCGTTATGGAACGGCACGTACGACACCAGATAGGGATGAGTCGCTATCTGCTCATAGCAAATGGTGGCATGCTCCTCAGTGAAGAACGCCTGCGGAGCCATGCGGCGAGAGAGCAGACCGCTATTGAAAAGCGCCGGAGAAGAGGTTGCCAGCAACTCGCCGTTCAGACCGTACACATGAATATCCTGATTCATATCGTAGCCCAGATCATGCAGGTCTATGGCCAGACCCTGGGCCTGAGAAGGCGTCAAAGCCACGTCCCAGTAATAGAGTGAACGGAGATACGACTGGATATATTCCGAACGCATCTGCAGGTCATGACGCTGATGCTGCTCGTAGTTCCGATGTACATAACGGATGGACATCAGGAAGATATAGATGAATACCGCCAACACCGGCGTCATGATGATATACAGGATACGGGTGGACAGACGCATGTTACGTATCCCGCGGTTGCGCAAGATTCCGTAGAGGCCGATCAGCAATACCAGACCGAACAACACATGGCAAAGGAAGAAATACAATCGCGAAGAAGAATACGGTTTCTTATCGTACGCCAATACCTCGCGGAAAGAGAATGTCTGCGAAGCAACGGTAGAAATATCCCTGTACTCGTCAATAGACGTATAACTGAGCGGCAGCACCGTCAACACATTGTACCGACCTGCTTTCGTCCAACGGACCATCGTCTGCGCATTCTCAAAACGCTGTTCGCGCCATGTGTCGTACGCGAAGAGAAAGACCTCTCCGGAAGCCAAACGGTTGGAGGACCAATAGACCATCTGACGTGCATCGAAGACATAGAAATACGGTCCGTCATCCGTAACCTTTTCCGCTACCATGCGGATACTGTCCAAGGGGGCATTATGCTGCAAGGCTTCACATAGTATCGCCGTCTGCTTCTCTGCCGCCGCCTCGCGCTCCGCCAGACGACGCGCCTCCAGCGACGCGCCATCGCCGCCTTTACAGTTCGCAAACAGCCCGACAAGCGCCAGCAGCCATATAAACGAGCAGCGACAAACTATGTCCCGCGGCGACAAACGACCTATATTTCTGATGTTCCGAAACCTCATTCGCTTCCGATAACCTTTGCGGCTGCAAAGGTACAACTTTTTTTGCATATATGCAAGAAACTATGAAGAAAATCATAAAATCACCAAAAAATTTTGATATATGCAAAAAAAAGTGTACTTTTGCAGCCGTTTTTGAGAGATTCAAGTTTATGGTACAGATTTTAACAGCTCTTTTGCTCGGATTGCTGACGATTCTCGACCCGTGTACACTGGTAACGAGTATCACCGCTATCAGTTATATCGACAAGGAAATCAATAACAAACGCAAGGTGCTCGGCAACGGAGCCATGTTCGTTCTCGGCAAATTAGCCACCTACGTACTTCTCAGTATTCCTTTCCTCATGGGCGCACAAACGGCGGGTATTCAGCATGTACTGAGTCATTGGGGAGAACCGATTCTGGCGGGTTTCATGCTCATCTGCGGAATCGTGTTGCTCTTCAGCGGACATCATCACCACGAACACGATCACGGAATAAGCAAATTCCTGCAGAACGCAGATTCCAACGCCAGTTGGTTATGGTCGTTTATCCTCGGTATCTTCTTTGCTATTGCCTTCTGCCCGCATAGATTAGTCTATTTCCTGACGATGATTGATATCACGCTCACCTTGCCTGCTACTTGGAACTGGCTGATGCCATTCGTCTTCGGTCTGGGGACGGGTCTGCCGATTATGCTGATTGCGTGGTTGGTCAGCTACAGTGCGGTAAGCATCGCCACCCTCACGCAGAAGATGAACACGTTCGAGAAATGGTTCCGCCATATATGCGCCGTGCTATTCTTGGTTTTGGGCGTCTATCTGAGTGTTCATTGCGTGATAGAATATCACGAACACGATCATTGCTGCGAACACGAGCACTATGAGCTTTCGCTTTAAACAATTCTTCATAGAAGACAATAAGTGTGCGATGAAAGTCGGCACGGACGGAGTATTGTTGGGATGTTGGGCTCCGATAGCGGGTTACAGGATTCTCGATGTCGGTACCGGAAGCGGACTTATTGCGCGAATGCTGATGCAGCGATGCCCGGAGGCTATTGTAGATGCTATTGACATTGATCCCGACGCCGTTGAGCAAGCCAAGGAGAATGGAGTACGTGCCTTCCAAGCACGCTTGCAGGACTGGAAATTGGATATTGGAGATTCCTACGATCTTATCGTCTCTAATCCACCCTATTTTCAGAACAGTTTGAAGAATCCCGATAAGGGACGGGAGTTGGCGCGGCACACGGATAGCCTGAGTTATGAGGAATTGGTGAAACACAGCGCACGGCTACTGAATGAGAACGGGCAACTAGCGATTATTCTGCCCGCCGAGGCAGAAACGGAGATACGAGAGTTGGCTGCGCGCTATTGTTTATATTGTTCGCGCGTGACGCGCGTCTATAGTAAAGAGTCGAAGCCGGTAAGACGAGTAATGATAAGTTTTGTCATGACGACATTACGTAATGACGTCATGACGACCGACACGCTCATTCTTGAAGATGAAAAAGGCGGCCGTTCAGCCGCCTATTCGGAACTAACAAAGGACTTCTACCTGTGAGGCAGAAGTCCTTTGGATTTATGATTTATTTGGCGACGTTGACGGCACGTACCTCACGGATGACGGTTACTTTGACTTGTCCCGGATAAGTCATCTCATCCTGGATGCGTTTCGCCAAGTCAAACGAGAGCAGTTCGGTATCCTTATCGGAGATTTTGTCCGCTCCAACAATGACACGCAGTTCGCGTCCTGCTTGCAAAGCATAGGTCTTAACGACACCAGGGAAACTCATGGCGAGGTTCTCCAAGTCGTTCAGACGCTTCACATAACTTTCTACGATTTCGCGGCGTGCACCGGGACGGGCACCGGAGATAGCATCACAGGCTTGTACGATAGGCGCAATAAGCGTCGTCATCTCGCACTCGTCATGGTGAGCACCTACGGCATTACAGATATCCGGTTTCTCACCGTATTTCTCGCACAGTTTCATACCCAGTTCTGCGTGCGGCAGTTCGACATCTTCATCTGCCACCTTGCCTAAGTCATGCAACAATCCGGCACGTTTGGCTGCTTTGACATTCAGTCCCAACTCACCCGCCATAGCGGCACACAGATTTGCCGTCTCGCGACTGTGCTGCAACAGGTTCTGACCATACGACGAACGGTATTTCATCTTACCTACCAGACGCACCAATTCGGGATGCAGGCCGTGGATACCGAGGTCAATCGTGGTACGTTTGCCCACTTCGATAATCTCGTCCTCCACCTGTTTGGTCACTTTCGCCACCACTTCTTCGATACGCGCAGGGTGGATACGTCCGTCCTGTACCAACTGGTGCAAACTCAGACGGGCAATTTCACGACGTACCGGGTCAAAAGCTGACAATGTGATTGCCTCCGGTGTATCATCCACCACAATCTCGACACCGGTTGCTGCTTCGAGTGCACGGATATTACGGCCTTCGCGACCGATGATACGGCCTTTGACTTCGTCATTCTCGATATGGAAGACAGAAACAGTACTCTCTGCCGCAGTCTCGGAAGCCACACGCTGGATCGTTTGGATAATGATTTTTTTGGCCTCTTTATTCGCCTCGAGACGCGCATTGTCCATAATCTCATTGATATAGGACATGGCTGAGGTTTTCGCTTCGTCTTTGAGTGCTTCAACAAGTTGTTTCTTTGCCTCTTCGGCACTCATGCCACTCAACTGCTCGAGTTGTTTCTCGGCCTCATGATGCATTTTTTCCACTTCCTGCTGCTTGTATTCCAACGCCTGTTGGCGCTGCTCTACCTGCTGCACTTTCTGATTCACTTCGTTGAGGGACCGCTGAATATCTCCCTGACGTTGGTTGAGTTGTTGCTCACGCTGGTTCAAACGTTGTTCGTGCTGTTGAATACGTTTTTCCTGCTCACGTACTGTATTGTCGTGCTCCAGTTTCAGGGCGATAAACTTCTCCTTGGCCTCAACAATCTTGTTCTTTTTCACCACTTC
>JAFVHA010000049.1 GCA_017478035.1 Paludibacteraceae bacterium
GCCGTACTCACCGGCCATCCTGCCTACGAAGTCACCTCCGGAGAAGTGTACCTCCGCGGAGAGAATCTGCTCGCCATGCCGCCGGAAGTGCGTGCACGCGCGGGTGTGTTCCTTTCTTTCCAGTATCCCGTCGAGATACCCGGTGTCAGCATGACGAACTTCATGCGTACCGCCCTCAACGAGAAACGCGCCTACCAGGGACTCGAACCCCTCTCCGCCAGGGATTTTCTCGCACTCATGCGCGACAAGAAGAAACTCCTCGAACTGCCCGACAAACTCAATAACCGCTCCGTCAACGAAGGTTTCTCAGGGGGCGAGAAGAAGAAAAACGAGATCTTCCAGATGGCGATGCTCGAACCCTGTCTCGCTATTCTGGACGAGACCGACTCAGGACTCGATATCGATGCGCTGCGTATCGTCGCCGAAGGCGTCAACCGACTCAAAACGCCGCATAACGCCTCGATCGTCATCACCCATTATCAGCGTCTCCTGGACTATATCATCCCCGATTTCGTGCATGTCCTCGCCGATGGTCGCATCGTCAAGACCGGCGACAAATCCCTCGCTTTAGAATTAGAGGAAAAAGGCTATGAGAATCTCCAAGGGTGACATATTCGAGCGTGTCTTCATCAACGAGGAAGTAAATCTTCAAATCGATCAGGAAGCCGGTTCGCATGTGAAAATACATGTGATCAATGCCTCGTTCTCTATTACTGTAAACCAATTAGGAGAAGGCTGCCTGACGGAGATTTATGGCTTGGAGAACTTGCATGGCGATGAATCCGTCACTGCCGAGACGCACGTCACGCATGCCGTCGGAGGCGGTTCGTCCAACCAGCTCATCAAGTTCGTCCTTGATAACAACGCACGCGGACGCTTCATCGGCGACCTTAAGATAGCGCCCGATGCACAGCATACTGAAGCCCATCAGACCAACCGGAACCTGCTCCTTTCTGACAACGCCGAGATGCGCACACAACCCCAACTCGAGATCTACGCCGATGATGTCCAAGCCACACACGGCGCTTCTACCGGACAACTCGACGAGTCCGCTCTTTTCTATATGCAACAACGCGGCATAGACAAACAAAAAGCGCGCCAACTCCTCGTTAACGCCTTCATGAAAGAGATTATCGAAACGATTTCCGATGATCGTTTAAGAGAGCAACTATTGAACGCGATTGATGGCGTAGTCGAGTAACGCCAACAAACTTTTCTTTTCAGGACTGTCACGGAAGACGCTCAACGCTTCTGTGGCTTGTTTTTTATACTCCAGCATCTTCTTTACCGCATACTCATCGCCCTTGAACCGCATCACAAACGCCTTCACTTCCTCCAATACTCTCCTCTCTTCTCCTACTTTCAACTCTAAACTTTCAACTTTCAACTTTAGCCTTTCCCCTTCTTCCTTCGGCGCACGCCGCAACGCCTCAATAAGCGGCAACGTCACTTTTCCGTCCCGCAGATCGCTCATCGTCGGCTTGCCTAATTCCTCTAAGTCACTGTAGTCGAAGATATCATCTTTGATCTGAAAACACAGCCCTAACATACGTCCGTATTCGCGCAAAGCGGTTCGCTGACGAGCCGTACATCCTGCACTCTCGGCGCCGGCTTCTGCACATGCCTGAAAGAGTTGCGCGGTCTTTTGTTCTATCACCTGATAATACTGCGCCTCATCGATCCACATGCTTTGGCCTACATGCAACTGAACCATCTCGCCGCTACTCAGACTCTTCCCTAAACCCGACACGATCTCCAATATCCGGATGTTACGCACCTCCGCCACCAAACCGATCACCTTGGCCAGCATATAGTCGCCAATGAGCACGGCTACCTTATTGGTCCATCTGACGTGTACAGCCTCCACGCCCCTACGGGTGTCGGACGAGTCCACCACATCGTCATGAATCAGACTCGCCGTGTGCAACAGTTCCAGCGCGACCGCCGAACGCAAAGTCTTATCCGTCACCGGATTGCATATCTGAGCCGACAGAAGCGTCAGCAACGGACGGATCTGCTTCCCCCTGCGCGAACCTACATAACGAAGCACTTCCTGTTGCAGCTTGTTTTCTGCACGCAGCGAACTCTCCATCAGACGCTCGTACTGCCGCCACGATGCCTCCACCGGCTGACGTATGGATGATAGACTGTACATAACGGCTGCAAAGGTACTACAAAAATTGCACATATGCAAGTTTTTGAGCATTTTTTTGACATTTACGGAGTTACTCCGTGATTATTAAAGAGCCTAAAGCCTGCGGATAGCGCATGCTGATATACGCTAACGCGAGGCTCTTTAATAATCGCAAAGCGGCATAGCCGCGGATGGCAAAAAATGCGGAGACTTGCATATGGTCTGCAGGATGCGAAAGTACTTTCGAAGGGGTCCCCATTTGAATGGGGGAGGAGGTCGAAGGTACTGCTTTTTTCCCATATATGCAAGTTTTTGTGCAAAAAAATATCAATCATCAATTATCAATCATCAATAGAAAAAGTTTCACTTTTCCTTGCGTATGTCATTTTTTTGTAGTACCTTTGCAGGCGAAATTTGAAAATACCGTCAACAGCCAAAGACTTAAATGGGGTAATAAACGGAAATTGAGATATGGCAAACAAACTGAATGTACAAGGAATAGAGATCGCCCTTATATCGGAGATGGAGAATGATTACATCTGCTTAACGGATATGGCAGGAGCTAAAAGCGATGAGGTACGCGCAGCAGATGTGATCAAAAATTGGCTACGAAATCGTTATACGATTGAGTTCCTTGGTACATGGGAGCAAATTCATAACCCTAATTTTAATGTGGTCGAATTTGACCACTTTAGAATGCACGCAGGTTTACCTAATTTTGTGTTGAGTGTTTCTGAATGGCTCGAAAAGACAAATGCTGTTGGTCTTATAGTAAAAAAAGGACGTTATGGAGGCACGTACGCGCATAAGGATATCGCGTTCGAGTTCGGTTCGGCTATAAGTGTTCCTTTTAAGTTATATTTGATAGAAGAGTTCCAACGTCTTAAGGAAGAGGAGCAAAAAGCACTCGGCTGGTCGGCAAAACGTGAGTTAGCTAAGATTAACTACCACATCCATACCGACGCGATTAAAGAGCACCTTGTTCCACATGAGATTGACCAATATCATCGCTCGCTTATCTATGCCAACGAAGCCGACGTACTGAATGTGGCGCTCTTCGGTATAACGGCAAAAGAATGGCGTGATGCCCATCCGGATGACAAAGGTAATATTCGCGACTATGCGACTATCAACCAACTGATTTGTCTGAGCAACATGGAGAACCTCAATGCAGTCTTTATCAACGAAGGCATGCCACAACAGGAACGCCTCCACAAGCTCAACCAAATCGCTATCCAGCAAATGACTGTGCTGGAGAATGTGGAAAGTAAGCGTATATTGAAAGCATAAACACACCGTCAGCTGCCCAAGACGTTAAACTTTGTATATACTAATTTTTTAAAATCAAATAATCATGAAGAAATTTTTCCTCTTTATCGCAGCCCTCTGCTGCGCAAGTATGATGGCGGGGGATATTAGTGAGTTTCAGGTGACGAAAAACATCGACTACGTGGGTGATAGTCACATCGGTCACAAACTGGATATCTACTTCCCGAAAGCCGACGGCAAGGCCAAACATCCGGTTATCATCCATGTTTACGGCAGTGCGTGGCAGATGAATAACATGAAGGGTACCGACCGCGAGACAGTCGGCGTGGCAGCACTCGAGGCAGGTTATATATTCGTGACGCCTAACCACCGTTCGGTGAATGATGCGAAGTTCCCTGCTCAGATCAATGATATCAAGGCCGTAGTGCGTTATCTGCGCGGCAATGCGGATAAATATGGCATCGACACCTCGTTCATCGCTATGACGGGCTTCAGTTCCGGAGGACACCTATCGGTGTTGATGGGTGTGACGCGCAATGTGCGCATGCATACCGTGGGTTCGGTAACGATGGATATCGAAGGCAACATCGGAAATTATACCAAGCAAAGCAGTTGGATTCATGCCGTGTGCGAATGGTCGGCCCCGATAGATGAGGAGGATAAGACCTGTGGCACCTCGCTGCTCCCGGATTATATGCTGGATGACTTGGTAGGCTGTTCCAAATCGGATTGTCCCGACAAGCATGTCATCTACGGCGCATACACTTATTTGGATGCCAGCGATGCTCCGATGATGCTGGTGTATGGCACCAATGATGATGTTGTTCCATTCTGCATGGGGGAGAGTTTCTATGGCAGATTGCAGCAAGCCGGTATCGATGCCGAGATGTATTCCCACGATGGAGGACACGAAGTGGCAGAGCAGTTTACGGACGAGATGATCACGTTCTTTAACCGCGTTAAGGGTTCGGCGCAAGCCATTGAATCTCCTTCCCTTCAGGGGAGGTCGGGAGAGGCTTCCAAAGTCATCCGCGACGGTATGCTTCTCATCGAGCGCAACGGCAAGACGTACAACGCACAGGGTGCGGAAGTAAAATAATCATTTAACATCAAACAATCAACAAAACGCCATCCGCAAAGGTACTGCTTTTTTTTGACATACGCAAATAAAAGTGAAAAAATCCCCAAAAATGACATGCGTCCTTGCGTATGTCATTTTTTTGTAGTACCTTTGCAGGCGAAAACATAATCAACCTTTATAATCTGTAAATATGAATAACAAAATTCTGCTTTTTCTTTTCATTTCTTCATGGATAACGATTACAGCCCAAGAAACCAGCACATTAAAAGTCCTCATGTTGGATGGGCAGGAAAAATCGCAAGCCCTTTCTGTAATCGGTCGACTCGAGTTTTCGGCAGATAGTCTTTTTTTGGTCGCTAATGACGGCAGTATATTATGTGGCGAACTAAAAGACAATATTCAGCGAATAGAATTTTGTACTGATGATATGCCTCACGCTTTAATGTCGACAAATAGCGAACAACATATTCATATCTTCCCGAATCCTGTTCAACAGATAGTACACATCAAGGGCATAAAAGCCAATGAAACCATCCGCATTTTTTCGTTGAGCGGCAATTTGATTATGTCCACTTGCGCGTCCAATATAAACACAGATTTGGATGTGAGTGATTTGCCGAACGGTCAATACCTGTTACAAATTAATACACAAGTTTTGAAACTCATTAAACAATAATAACATGAAAAAGTTTTCTTTATCTATTATTTTATCAGTATTCGTGTGCATTAATGCCTTCACCCAAATTGCTGTATGGCAAAATGGTAATGTGATTTATGAAAACGAATACGCAGTGGATAGTATCACTTTTATTCGCGGTCGGGACCATAGTGTCTATGATTTTTCCACGATTGAGCATGTTCAGGAGCGAATCAGCGGACTGTACTACCAATTCGGACGCGATAAGAGTTATCGAAACAGATTGGCTTGTGGCTATCAAGGATTGAATACGGATATTGAGTTTAGATGTAAGACAGGTAGTTCTGTGTTAGCTCAATACGCGATGACTGCCGAAGGAATTCCGGATTTAACAACTACAAACAAAAAAGATCCATGGAATGCGTTAACGTCCTTAATCCACGAAGCGGGTTTGGTTATCGAAGGTATTCGTCTGCATTGCGATACGACGCAAGCCAAGTTCGCCTATGCCTTAGGAGAAGCACTTACCCTTCGCTCCTTCGGATATTTGGAGATGATCAAACTTTGGGGAGATATACCTTTGGATTATTACGAAGATACCTATGCTTTGAGTGAAAAAGTAATCACCCCGAAAGTAGATCGGAATATCGTATTTGAGCTTATACGCACGGATTTGAAACGCGCTGCTGACTTAATGCCTTGGTCCGAACAATGCCCGAACATCGGCAATTTAGGGGCTTGTCGAATAGCGGAAAGTGGCTATGCTCTTTTTGATAACTATAAGTATATGGAGGAATCCTCTTCCCCTACCAATTATACCGGTCGCCCCAATAAAGCAACCGCATTGGCTCTTTTGGCGCGCGCTGACATGATGTACGCAGGTAAGGCGATGAGACCTGATACGTGGATCGTGGGAGGAGGAAGTTCCTGTTCTATTCAATACAATATAAAAGACGCCGCCAAACGGCAAGCTATCTATCAGGAAGTGCTCGAAGCTTGCGCAGAAATCATCAAACATGAACCCTACAAATTGGCTGCCAACTACGAAGATATCTTCCGGAAAATCTGTGCCGATTATACCACCTATCAACAATCCGAAGTCATCTGGGAAATTCCGTTCAGAGATGGCGCGCGTGGGCAAGTCATGAATTATAATATGCTCCGCATAGACCAAACTGTTGCCGGGAAAATGATAAATACGGTTAGTGGTTATCCTAACTGCAATTCAACAATTACAATCGTGCCTACCTTCTATTATGATTTCGAGAATGGCGATAAACGACGCGATATTACGATGGTTCCGTTTAAATGGGCAGAAGAAAGTGGCCATGTATCTCAAGTCATTAACCGTATTAACAGCTTCTATCTAGGAAAATATCGTGTGGAATGGATGAAACGCCCACGTTTAGGTGGTGACGACGGCATCAACTATCCTATTATCCGCTATGCGGATGTGATGCTGATGTTTAGCGAAGCTTCTATCGGTGGTATTAGCAGAGATGTTCCAACCAATAACACCGGTTTGGATGGAGCGACTTTGTTCAATCAAATCAGAGCGCGCGCAGGATTGGCGGCCAAACCGCTTACCATGGAAAATATCATCAAGGAACGTGCCTTTGAGTTCTGCGGAGAATACATCCGCAAGTACGATCTTATGCGCTGGGGAATACTGAAAGATAAACTTGTCGAAACAACCAGTCGCCTGCAGAATCTGGCGGCACATACCGGTGAATTTGAGCAGGTAGGAGAGAACGTATATTATAAATACCGCGAGGACTATAATTATACGAATACCGGCGAAAAAGCCTTTGTCATCGATAGTATCTGGGGACTCAACAAGGGAGAGACGGAAAAACCGGCCACATACGACGCAGTCAACGGCTGGAAAAAGAAAAACATCTACCTTTCTAACGACCAACCCGTTTTGCAGGACTATCAATTATACGTGGATCCGGAAACCATAGATAACCATCAGTATTGGCCGATTTTTCCGGTTAATATTCAATCAGCCGAAGGTAACCTTTGGAATGATTACGGATATTGATATCCTTCATTGGCATTGTCATTCAACAAGAAGGCTTTGGGCTTTATAACGGAGAAATGACCTATACCGATTATACCACGAACAAGTCTGTCTGGAAAAGTTTTAACGATTTGTTTTGACTTGTAAAGATGATTAAACCAATGGAATAATCAGCAAAAAGTATTTATTCAACGCCACTCTTACAGGTGGCGTTTTATGTTGATAATCAAGCACCTAATTTTTAGTTGTAAAATCGGATTTTACAAAAACAGATTTTCTTGTTAAAAGGTTTGCACAATCCAAAAATTTTTTATACCTTTGCAGTCCTTTTCATAAAAGCGACCATGATTAATCGTTCCGTAAATATGATTTTTGAACCCTCCGGGCAGCCTGTTCCTTCCGAGGAAGAGGTGCGCTTTGAGGCGCGCGAGATCGTGCAACGGAGCGGTTGGGGGCTGCCTTTGATTGAGCGGTTGCAAAAAGTGGCTGACCCCTATTGGCGCGAGGCGATTACGCGCTGCCTGATGGACCGATGGCACGAACTCGTGCGCGACAAGGACGAGCAGACCTATTATTACGACTCGGACGGCGATATCCGGTACTGCTGGATGGACGCCGAGTACGATTTTAGCCGTATCATCCGCAGAAGTACCAATGAGCAAGTTGATCATGAACAGGCCATGCCGGTACCACAGCCCGTGCAGCCTGTAGCCGTGCCAACTACTTATAATCGGCCAAACATAACTATAGTTATCCACCAAAACAACGGACCAATCATTACCGATCCCCATGTCACTTTTCATTCAAAATAACAGCGGTCCTATTTATAGCGATTGCAATATTACCATCCACAACGGCCAGACAACCGTGCAACAGCCGGAAGATATCACACCGGAACCCACTACAGTAACGTCATGCCTTTTCACGAAAAAAGCCATACGTGAGCAAAAAGAAGCCGACATTACGGCGGCGCTCCAGCGTTCCCTGTCAGGGAGGAACGACAAGGCACGAGCTGTGGTTGAAGAACTGCGACAATGGCAGAAAGAGGGCTATATAGACCCCAACTATAATGCCCGCGTGATGTACGACGAACTGAACAAGATAATCACGCTTCCTTTCCAATATGACGGCTTCCGAAAATACTATAACGAGTAGCACGCCAGTAGCATTGCAGTAGCAATCGAGTAGCACCAGTAGCAAACGAGTAGCAAATTTTCGCTGCTCGTTTTTTTTATACTATTTTTGCAGCGGATTTCCAAAACAATCGCCAATCCAAGCGAGTAAAATAATCGGTGGCTGGCTCGACTCGCATAATCCTCAGAGCCGACCGTCGAGAAAGGGATTTCGATTGGCCTAAACAATTACAATTATGAAAACAAACAAGTACCAGGTCATCGACCAAATGTTCAGCGCAGTGCTGAGTGCAAACGAGAGTGAAGCAACCATCAAGGCCCTCCGCCCGCAGGTAGAAAAAGCGGTACAGGCGCTCATCGAGGAGCGAGGCTTACCCAAGAACTTCACCGGCACCATCGAATACCACGGTTTCAAGATCGTCGTACGCCGACCGAAGAGTTACACTTGGGAGAAGAACAACAGCATCCAAGATCCGAACCTCGACTTCTACAAGCAGTTGCACGGCTACTACGAGCAGCTCCAGGACAACGTCAAGGAAGCCCGTGCGGACCTCAAACGTGCCGCCGAGAAACTCGAGAATGCCC
>JAFVHA010000093.1 GCA_017478035.1 Paludibacteraceae bacterium
CGACACCACGCTCGTCCGTTTCAACCGCGACTACCCGCAGCCGTATCAAGCAGGTATTGAGCATTTTATCCCCTTCTCCGAAGACATCAATCGTATCATTTCACAACTTAATCACCACTAATCATGCAAAGAGCATTGGATTTTCTGCAAGCACACAATGAGGTGGCTTTGGCTACTGTTTGTAACAACAAACCCGAGCTCCGTGTGTTCCAAATCATGAAACAAGAGGGCGTGCGGCTGTATTTCGCCACTTCGCCCAAGAAAGCCGTCTGGCAGCAACTGCAAGACAACCCGAATATAGAACTGTTGGCGAATGCCGACCGTATCTCTGTCCGCTGCAAAGGGGCAGTCAGTTTTGAGGTTGAGGAGGATGTGAAACGCTGGATTTTTGAGAATAACCCGGTGTTGCCGCGCCTGTATGAGCGTTACGACCAAATCGTATATTTCGTGCTGCCGATAGCAGAAATGGATTATTATGACTTGAATCCGACTCCGCCTGTATTCAAACATTTCGACCTGATAAGCGGAGAGGTCAGCAACGGCTTCGTCGGCGACAGGTTTTCCAAATAGGTTTTTCTTTCGTCAATTGTCCCGCATGGCATGCGGGTGTAACCAAAGCCGGCCAACCTCGCACTAATCGTATACCCTTACTATACCCTTGCTATACCCTTACATCTACGAAGCGGCTATTTTTTTGTAGCGTTCAATAAGTTTGTCGTGGCGGATGAATCCATAGACGGCGACGAGGAGTGCGCCAACAAGATCAAGAATGAGGTCCTGCATGGAGTCACGCAGGGCGGCATGACCGCAGAGCGGTTCGTCTTCGGGGGTGATGATAGACCCCGTTTCTCGTCCCATGTGCTTCTTGCAGCAATGAGCCATCCCACGTTTGCCACCGCCATCCCCGCAATCAGCCATGTGGCAATCCGATTTACTTTATGCAGTTGTTCTCTACGCATGATTCTCTTCTTGGTTTTCTGTTTCCTCTATCGCTTCGCGGAACATCTGTTCGCAGAGACGGACAGAGGTGTCGATATCGTACTTTTTAGCGGCTTCTGCGTACTCGCGTTCCATTTTCGCTTTCTCGTCGGGATGGTCAAACCACCAGTCGATAGCACGCGCCAGATCTTTCGGCCGACCGGGTGCAAAAAGACTGCGTCCGTCCAAAGCAAACTGCGGCGTGGCACTATCTTCGCTGTTGGCTATTACGGGCACCAAGCCCGTAGCAAACGCCTCGATACAGGATATTGCTTCGCTCTCCATATCCGAAGCATGCACATAGAGGTCGGTGCGCAGCAAAAGGTCAATGAGCTCCGGTTTGGAGAGGAAGACGAACTGCGGCGGGTTCTTGAGTTGCTTGCCTAATTCCACGTACTCGTCGTATTTGGGACCTTTGCCCGCAAAAACCAGCTGAATGCGGTCGGCGTACTTGCTGAACGGCACGGCATTGATGATGACATCCTGCCGTTTCTCGCCGGACAGCCGTCCGACCATGGTGATGGTGATATGGCCGCTATCGCTGCGGGATGTATGACCGCCATCGCTGTTAGAGAGTTTCCGCTGCCCCGCAGCGATAAAATCAGGGTCAATGCCGTTGGAAATCACATGTATCTTCGCCTTATAGCCGCGTTTGGTGAGTTCGTCCGCCATGAACTGCGAGGGCACATGGATGTGGTTGAAATGTTGGTAGAGCAGGAAACGGAAGGTGTAGTAGAAACGATCGTTGAGCCATTCCGCCTTGCCCAGACCGACAGATGAAGTCATGTTCTCCGGCTGGATATGAAACGCTGCCGTGGACGGTTTGTGCATCTGGTCAGCTATGAGTTTGGTAGCTGTCTCCAGCGCGAAAGGCATCATACAATGCACGATGTCCGCCCATGCCACCGCCTCGCGGATGATGTCCAGATCGACTTGCGCGAACTGGAAACCGTGTGAGTGAATGAGGTCGTTGAAAAGGGGCACTTTGAACTCCTTGAGGACGAACTTGTCAGGTGCCGGTTCGCCGGTAGTAAGGATGCGCACTTCGTTGCCGTGCTCGCGAAGTACCGCCGCAAAACGCTGGGCGGAGATGGACGTACCGTTGTTGTTGGTGTCGTACGTGTCAATGACGAGAAGTATTTTCATGGTATAAATAGTTATAATTTTTATTTTGTGCTGTGGGTTCGGCTGGAAGAGCGGTATTGGTGGGCGGTCATGCCGAGGTGTTTCTTCACGTACTTGCAGAAGAAACTGAGACTGACGAAATCCAATTGTACGCAAATCTCCTTGACACTCATATCCGTCTGGAGGAGCAAGCGTTTGATCTCCTGTATGGTCAGATCGTTGATGACAACTTGCGCAGACATGCCGGTGACAGTGTTGCAGACTACGGACAGGTATTTCGGCGTGACAGCCAGACGGTCGGCATACCACCGAACCTCACGCTGGCGGCCTTTGTTTTCTTGCAGCAGGCGGGCAAAATCCCGGAAAAGGATCTCCTGCCGCCCTTGCTTGTGCTCCGTTTCCGGCGTTTGTTCGATGCTTTCTTCGAGCCAGCATAACAGTTCATAGATAGCGGCTTGCGCAAAGATGTGGCGGATGTTTTCGCTCAGTCCCGAACGGGTGTCTTCACTGTATAACTGGAACAGCCGGTTGAAGAGCTTGATCAGTTCCTGTTGCCGTTCGTCCAAGTGGATTACCGGATGTTGCAGGATGTAATTCGATTTCTCCCACCACTTGGTATCTTCGCGCACGCAGAGGTAGAAAATATCGTCCAGTGCGTGTTTGCGCACCGCCAAGGCTCCGCATTTCATGTCCGGAGAGCGCATGTAGTTGCCGATGATGAGATCCGGCCGGCATAACAACAAGTCGTGCGGACGGATGAGATATTGCTGCTCATTGATTTCGATTTGCTGTTTGCCTTCCGTACAATAGATGATGAGCGCGCAGTCGTTTTCATTACTGAAGCGTTGCAACAACTCGTCCAAGTTTCCCGAAAAGATAATATCCTGATTCAGCATAAGGGCATTTTTTTTACCGTTTTCGTTTCCGACTGCAAAGTTAGTGCTTTTTTACGAATTGTGCAAGTTTTAGTGGTAAAAAGTTTTCCAAATGCCACATTTTATGGCATAAGTCAATCAATAGGGAAATATGGAAAACTGACAAAAGGGGTATATGGCACATTGTTTGTTAGGAAAGGAGCGTGCGCTCAACCGTCAGCGCAGGCGGTACAAATGGCAGCAATGGAAAGAGAAACATCTGAAACGTAAGAAATAAACTATGGCATCGAATACACAAAATAATATGAACTATCAGCCCGGGGCGCAGTACATGCACGCTCTGACTTTGGCGACAGAGGCGGCTGTTAACCGTTATTATCACGAAGATGTGTTTGCGTCGGCAGTGCAGGTCATTACGATGCTTAATCAAGGCATGGCTCTCGCAGTAGAAAACATTGGGTTGGCAGAAGCGATGTTAGAGAAAGCCGTTGAGCAGGCAGAGCAGTTGTCAGAACGCGGCTACGGAGGCTATGCACAGGCTATCGGTTATGCCGTTCATAGCAAATATTTTATTCCGGCGGGCGTCGCAGAGGCTATCGTTTTGCCGGAGTTATTAAGGTCGTACGGTGCGAAAGCGGAGCAGCAGATCGCTTCGCTGGCTCGCCAGACAGGTATAGTGGCAATCGCCCTGCCGGACGAGCGCACTACACGGCTTTTTATCAGTTGGATAGAGCAGCAGCGCATCCTGTTCGAGTTGCCGGACCATATTGAGCAAATGCGTCCGCAGGATATTCCGGATATCATTGACGATACTCTGGATGAAGCGCTGCATTTCTATCCAACGCCGGTATTCTATGATGCGATAGATTTGGAGCAGTTTGTTACACCATTATTGTCGTCAGCCCCGGAGAAGAATGAATAAGATAGTATGGATAGTATTGATTTTGGCGGGTGTCGCGCTGCTTTTCTGGTTGGTGTTCGGCATTAATTGGCGTAGCAAACAGAACTACGACCGCAAGCATTACCTGTTGCGATCGCGGATGCAGGCGGAAGATACAGAGGAGTTGCGCCGGCTTCTTTTCTCCAACGGTCTCACCATGCGTGTGGACCAGCGTTTCCGACCGCTGACGATGCTTTTGGCACAAAGCGGCAGACCTTCCGTATCTCTCTCCGAGCCGGAAATCATCATTTCCGGAAAGCAGAAGTTCGACCTGCTGACTCAGGATATCCTGAACGCCAAAGAATCCATTCACATGGAGTACTTCCATTTCGGTATAGACCGCTACAGCCGCCGGATTCGTCAGTTGCTGATGCAGAAAGCGCGGGAGGGTGTCAAGGTACGGTTTCTCAATGAGAACATCGCCAACTGGCCCATTCCGAATATCTATTTCAACTCCATGCGCAAGGCGGGTGTGGAAGTCGTCAATTTCTCCAGATCATGGTCGCTGCTGCGTTTTTTGATGACGCTCAGTTACCGCGACCACCGCAAGATAGTGGTCATCGACAATCGTATAGGTTACACCGGCGGCATGAATATCACCAAGAATTACTTCACTCGTTGGCGCGACACGCACCTGCGTCTCACGGGCGAAGCGGTAGCGTCGCTGCAATATGCGTTTCTGGACACATGGCTCGCCGCAGGAGGGCAACTCAATTCTGCTGTAAACTCTTTCTTCTTCCATTTGGATAAGCCCTCCTGCGGTCAGTCTTTGGGCACGCTAACGCAGGTCACACCGGATGACCCGACCTCGCCCGAGCCGGTGCTGCTGACTGCTTATGAATGGATTCTGAACCATGCGCAGAGGTACGTCTGGTTCCAAAGTCCGTATATTGCCCCTCCGCCGTCGCTCATCAGTGCCATGCGCAATGCGGCGCAACGCGGTGTGGATGTGCGGGTTATGGTGCCAGAACATTGCGACACGGCAATCATGCGTCCCATTAACAAGAGTTATTACGCCGAACTGACGGAAGCGGGTGTGCAGCTCTATGTCCGCTCGGGCGAGTTCATACACAGCAAGACCATCGTCTGCGACGACTACCTCTCGTGCGTCGGGTCGGCGAACCTCGATTACCGCAGCTTCGGCATTGACTACGAGATTAACACCTTCTTCTATGACCGCGAGGTGGCTCTGCGTCAGAAACAGCTTTTTGTGGACGACCTGCCTATATGCCATCTGCTCAGTAGCGCAGAGGTCAGAACAACTCCGTGGCAACGCCTTATGCGCCACTTGGCACCGATAGTATAATATTTAATAAAACAATAAATATGGAAATCAAACAATCAACACGTATTCAGACCTCGCTCCTCAACGGAGTGGAGAAAAAAACATTGGTATGGATCGCGTCACGCCTGCCCCAATGGGTCACCAGCGACATGCTGACATGGTTCGGGCTCTTCGGCTCGGCACTCTGCGGACTCGGGTTCTTCCTCACGCACTACAGCATTTATTGGCTGTGGCTGTCGTGCTTGGGCTTGGTCATCAACTGGTTCGGCGATTCTCTGGACGGTTCTACCGCCCGTGTGCGCCACACCCAGCGGCCGCTCTACGGCTATTACCTCGACCATAACATCGACACGGTGACCGAGGCGTTTATGTTTATCGGAGCAGGTCTCTCGCCGTTGATGAACCTCAGTGTCGCGTTATGCTGCTATGCCGCTTATCTGGCACTCACGGTTTATGTCAGCATCAATGCCCACCTCAAAAGCGAGTTCAAACTGACGTACGGCAAAATGGGTCCGACGGAGTTCCGCCTCATCATCATTATTGCCAATATCCTGCTGATGTACGTGCCTGCGCTCACCGCATACCATGGTTCGTTCTCTTATTTCGGCGAAACAATCCATTACGGCACGCTGGACATCATCGGCATGGGCATTCTTGCCATCCTTTGTGTCTTCTATTTCGTCAGTTTCTTCAAGGACCTGCACTGGTTTGCCAAGCAAGACCCGCTACCCAAACATCCCAAAGATGAGCACAAGTAAAATAAAGGAAATATCCATCCGCTATTTGCGATTTGCTGCCTCTACACTGGCGGGAACGGCGATAGACATGTTAGTCTTGTGGCTTTGTTCGGACTACCTGTTCAAAGGCTATTACTGGGGCGAGTACCTGCTTTCGCCGTTCATCTCCTTTGAATGTGCCGTGCTGACCAATTTCGCATTGGCATACTTTGCTGTCTGGAAAGACCGCATCTCTGCGCACACGCTCCGGTCGTTTTTCCGCCATTACGCGGGCTACAACCTCTCCTGTACCGGCACATTCCTGATTAAGATGGGTGCGCTGCTGCTGATCGAACGCTTCTCCGGCGGATGGGATGTGCTGATTTGCAATATCCTCGCCCTCTGCGTTTCCGGCATCGCGAACTTCGTCTTGAACGAACATGTAGTATTCAGAAAAGTGGATAGCAAGTAAGGCGGAGTCCGAAGGTACCACTTTTGGGGAATTATGCAAGTTTTTATGTAATTATTACTATTTTACCGTTCATATAGTTCGATCGGCAGATCGTCCGGGTCGGAGAAAAAGACGAAACGCTTGTGCGTGTACTCGTCCATGCGGATGGGCTCATGCGCAATTCCTTTTTCTGTCAGTTCATGTTCTGCCGCTTCTATATCATCCACCTCAAATGCCAAATGTCGCAACCCTACTGCCTCGGGGTAGGATGGTCGCGGTGGCGGAGAAGGAAAGGAAAACAACTCAATGACATAACTTCCGTTCAGCGACAAATCGGCTTTCCATGACTGCCGTGTTTCGCGGAAATGCTCCGCCATAACTTCCAACCCCAGCACTTCGGTATAAAAGCGTTTGCTCCGCTCATAGTTGGAACAGATGATGGCGATATGATGTACTTTATTCAGGTGCATAGATACTATTTTAATTATTTTTTTCTGCTTTGGGCGGTGTTGTCAGATTTAATGTCCGCGAACAAACTGCCCTTCGGGCTGATACTCCAGGAAGCAACTGTCATCCCGCTGCTCCTCATCCATCGCTTGCTGCTCTTGGGCTATGTATTCGTCGTAGGTCATATGAGTTCCGGATGATCTTATTTTTACTTCTCGCTGAGGATCATGAACAGGACGGCGGCGATGCAGATGACGATGCCTGCGAGGATGTTCACCGTCAGCGGTTCGCCAAAGACCAACGTGCCGACCAAGATTGCCGTTACGGGTTCGAAAGCGCCCAAGACAGACGTTTTCGTCGGACCGATAAGGCGTGTGGAAAGGGCTATCATCAGCATGGCTATCATGGTAGGGAAGATTGCCAGACCGATGAGATTCAGTACGTCCGGAGTGGTGTCTATGCCTTGCAGCACCGGCGTCCCGTCGATGAGCAGGTACGCCAGAAAAGCGACAGCGCCTACCACCAGACCATAGAACGTGAGCATGCGTTCGGAGATATGCTTGATACGCTGCGAGCGGTTGACAATCACCAGATAAACGGCATAACTCAACGCGGACATAGCCGCGAGAACAATGCCGAGCCAGTGAATCTCTGTTCCGGCGGCAGGCCAGCTGAGCAAGACCACTCCCGCTATCGTGGCTACTATAGACAGCCATACCTGCCATTTGGGATAGACATGCAGCCCGACCATGATAAGCGCTACAAAGACCGGATACAGATAAACGAAGGTCGTTGCCAGCCCCGAAGGAATGAACCGATACGACTCAAAGAGAAAGACACTGCTGGCGGCGAACAGACAGCCGAGGACGACCAGCAGGCGCATTTCCCGCCCGTTGACGCGGAAAGACTCATGCCGGAACGCCATCCAGAGGCCTAAGATCACCGCCGAGATGGCATAACGGAAGAACAAGAGCGACAACACCGGCACACCGCCGTCCAAAAGCGGTTTGCCGAACAGCGGATTCAGTCCGTACGAGACACCCGCCGCCACTCCGGCTGCAAAGCCGAGAACTGTTTTCTGTTTCTGAGTCATATCAACGGTTGGGCGATATTGTCAAATTCATCAATCGGAATAGGTTTGAATTCCATTTTGATAAGTCGTGCTTATTGAGGGCTGCAAGACAATCTCGGCGACTCCTTCCAAAGCGAGTGCAAAGATACTGCTTTTTTCGGACATGTGCAAGAGAAGGTGCCATTTTTATAACTTAATGACAAGCCGGAGAGGGAGTTTCTCGTTGGCATCGCCCTTGTATTCTAGCAGAACAGGGTCGTCGGGCAGGGATAGCCGGACTCCAACCAGTTCTGTCCACGGAGAGAGTTTGCTGCGTACACGCCGGCTGCGTTGAGTGGACCGGACGGATTTCTTGCGTTTCGGCTGCTTAGGCGGGTCAATCGCTCCTTTCGCTATGGCACTATCGACCTCCGCTATCGAAGCGACCGCTAGCGGTTTGTCTGCCAGACGGCTGCAGGTCTCCGCAAAACGCAGACGTTCCTGCCGGCTCATGCCGACAGCCAAGCCGCGCTCCCTGTCCGGCGGTTCCGCAGCCATGACACGCTTCCATTGATTCGCACTAATCTCATCAGAGATATAGTAGGGTGCTTCGCCCGGTACAAGGTAAAAATGCAGTCTGCGGCCTTTGATACGTACCTTTTGCGTGAGAGATAGATAGCCCTTCTCGGCGGAGGCCGCTCCTCCCGTTAATCGGGAGGACGCTCCAGGGTCGTCAGGCAGACTCAGTGCCACACGCAGACCGATATACCCCACGGATGTCTCCGGCTCGTACCACCGCCGCACGGACAGATGGCAGTTGGCTTTCGCCTCATCGTAACTGCCGCCGCGCACAATACGGAACGAGCCTGTATCCGCTCCACAAGGGTCAGGAGCTGTGGTCAGTTGGTAGGGACCGTAGAGGTCCTGACACCACTCCGCCACATTGCCGGTCATGTCATATAGCCCTAACTCGTTCGGCTGCTTGCGTGCCACCGGATGCGTCCAGTTCCCTGCAACCGAATAGAGCCAGCCTATGCTGTCAGAGATGTCTCCGCCTGCAAAACGATAGTGCTTGCTCTTGGCTCCGCCACGCGCTGCGAACTCCCATTCCGCCTCGGTCGGCAGACGGAAGGGCATGCCGGTTATACTGTCCAACCGATGCACGAACCGCTGTGCTTCATACCAGCTAACAAAAGAGACCGGGTGT
The DNA here is from genome assembly GCA_017478035.1 of Paludibacteraceae bacterium. GTDB lineage: Bacteria > Bacteroidota > Bacteroidia > Bacteroidales > Paludibacteraceae > Colicola. Next base: position 9,076 of record JAFVHA010000093.1, read on the forward strand.
TCGGGATAGCCGGACAACTCCAGCATCTCCTTTTCGGACATGACCGCCCGCCAGAGACGGTTGGAGACTTCGGTAGTCGCCATATAGTAAGGGGAGAGAAAAACGAGGTGCGCGGGCTTGTCGGTATAGGTGTCCGGGTCGTGCTGGTCGGGAGTAGCACCCATCACAAACGAACCACCTTCCACTCGCTGCATTCGAATAGGCACGCCGTTCACTTCATATGTGAGCGTCTGCAATGAATCGGGCACAGGCTGCCGTTTCTTCGCCACCAAAGGCAGCAAAAGAAGCAGCAACAGAGCGGTTATGGCAGTACGGCAGGAAGGCATCACAAGGCACGGAATTCTTTATAACGGTCGTACATTCCGAGAAGCGTTGCCAGAACGCCGATGACGATGCACGTATTGCACGCCCAACAACCACAATACAGCACTTTTATCATGCAGAAATAAGATAGTGCTGCAACCAATACCAACAGCACTTTGAGTGCCCAAAAGAAGTGTTTCATACAGCCGAGTTTTTATCCTCGGCTATGAGAACAAATACCGTGCCAAGCAGTTATGTGAATTATTCGTTGTGCAATCTCTTCGGGATGGTCGATGAGGAGCTGGCCGTGGTTCATGTCTTGGAAGACCTCAATGTGGGCTTGCGGACAGAGGGAGAGGATGTGCTTCACTTGCGGTTTGGCAACGAAGGCAGCAGCGGCGCGGCATCGAGGATGGCATGGTTGATGATCAGTTCGTCACGCTCCAAGACACGCGAGAGGATCTTACCGCCCAGTGAGAGACCGTACGCACAGTCCAGATGTCCGTCAAAATGCGCTTTGATGTAGGCGATGACTTGTGCCGCCTGGTCATCAACTGTTTGCTATGCCGGCGATGAGGGAGTGCATAAAAATGCGTTATTGGATTAGCTTGCTACTTTCTTTACCAGCGTGAGGATGTTCTTGCCCTCCACGCGTTCGTAGCGGATTTCGTCCATGAGCTGGCGCACAAGGTGTATGCCCAAGCCGCCTATCTCCCGGTCCTCCGCCGGGAGCGAAGTGTCCGCTTCTTTCTGTTTCGTCGGGTCGAAAGGTATGCCGGAGTCGGAGACGGTGAAGATCAGTTGCTTGCCGTGTTCGTCTTCAGTCTCGGTATATTCGACAAACACTTTGCCGTCCTTGCGTCCCGGGTAGGCATAGAGCATGACGTTGCATACCACCTCCTCCAAGGCGAGGTTGATAGGCATGTTCAGTTCGTCGGGCACATGCAATCCGTCCACCCATTCGGAGAGGGTTGGAATCTGCTGTATGTCGTTGCGCATGACGATCGCCGATATCTGGTAACGGATGGCAAGCATGGTGAGGTCGTCGCTCTGCGGCGCTCCGTTGACGAAGGCATCGACATCTTTCCGGAAAGTCTCTACGAGGTCTCTCGGCGGCATGCCGTCGGTGGTGGCGAGCAAGTTCAGCATCCGTTCCTCGCCGTACTGGGCATGCACTTTGTTCTCCGCCTCGGTGAGTCCGTCGGTGTAGAGGAAGAGCGTGTCGCCGCGTTGTATCTGTGCGGTCTGGCCAACATACCCGAAGCCGCCCATGATACCTATCGGGAGGTTCGGCAGCACCTCCAACTGACGGCTCTCCCGCTTGTGTACCAGCACCGGAGCATTGTGTCCGCCGTTGCAGTAATCGAGCACGCCGGTCTCCATGTCGAGCACGCCGATAAAGAGGGTGGCGAACATATCCTGTTCGTTCTGCTCGGTGAGCGGGTCGTTCATCCGGCGCATGATTTGTTCTGCCTGTTCCTCATGGGCTGTGACGCTGCGGAAGAGCGAACGGATCATCGCCATCACCAGCGACGCAGGCACTCCCTTGCCGCTCACGTCGCCCACGCAGAAGAAGAGTTTGTCGTGGCGGACATAGAAATCATACAGGTCGCCGCCTACCTCTTTGGCGGGATGCACTACTCCGTATATATTCAGGTCCGGACGGTCCACGAAGGGCGGGAACACCTTGGGCAGCATGGCGCTCTGGATGGTCTGCGCAATCTCCAGCTCGCCTTCCATACGCTCTTTCTGGTTGTTAATCTCTATCATCTTGTAGGCGTTCTTGGTGCTGCGGTACATGATGAACACTAACAGAGCAAGGCTGAGCAGCATCAGGATGTTCACAATCAGTCCGACGCGCTTTAGGTCGGCATACAGGATATCCTCGGGGATGATGATGGACAGTTTCCATCCCGTAGCGTCAATCTCTTCGTCGAAGACGAGGTATTTGCGTCCGGGTATGGTGTCCGGCGTGACGATATCCTTGCCGGAAGCCGTGTAGATGGAGTAATAACTGTCCGGATAGACCTGCAGGTAATCGAAGATGAACTTCAGTTTGCTGAGCGAAATGTCGATACAAACGACTCCCACGACACGGTTATCGGCATCGCGGACGGGATACGAACAGGTGACGACGACAGCATGCGCGCCCTCGTTGTCCGCGTAAGGGTTCGACCAATAGGCATGGTCTATTGTGAGACCGTTGTTGAACCACTCCGACTGCGTGTAGTCGTGGTCGGCTCCGCCTATCTGACGGATGGCAAAACCCTTCCCGGTCCGGTCGTTGCGGGTGCCATAGACCTCGTACCAGTGGCCCTTTTGCGGGTAATAATCCGGCACGAAAGCAATTCCTGCCCCCTCTACGCTCTCCAATGTCTCAAGCAGCGTGCTCACGCATCCCGGCATGGCATCGGGGTTGTTCAGGCAGAACTCCGCCATCTTGGCAAGCATCTTCGCAGCGGCTTCCAGTTCCACGGCGGCGGTGTTGATCTCCTGTTCCGCCGACCGCAGCTCGGATTGTGCACGATAGACGGCGTCCGCTTTGATGGTGGCACGCGTATAGAAATACTGTACGCAGGCAATCGACTCCATCGCCAGTATGGCGACGAGCATCAGCCACAGTCCTGCATGGGACCGCAAGGAGTGCTTGTTAAACTTTTCTTTCAGGTTCATAGATGTTATTGTTTCTATGGGTCATACAATCAGTTTGATGCGGAAGCCGCGGGTGGTGGGTTCTTCATATTATAATTGCCTAACAGGGAAATCGAAATAGGTATCGGGGAAAGGCTCGTTGCGGAGGGTAAAATGCCACCACTCGCTGTCTATCGGCTCGAAGCCGTGACGGAGCATGGCATTACGCAAGATGAGGCGGTTCTCGGACTGGCGGTAGAGCTTGCAGGGGTAAGAAGGATGGCTCTCCTCGCCGAACCAGTCGAAGGGCGAACCCATGTCGAGTTCCTTGCCTGTAGCCGCATCAATGAGTGTCAGATCGACCGTCGAACCGCGCGAATGGGAAGAGCGCGCATAGATATAGCCCTGCTCAAAGAGCAGCGACTTGTCCACCATGGGGTAGAAAATCTTCTTCATCGCCGTGTCCTGCACGTTCTCCGCCCAGCGGATAAAATGGTTGACGGCAGTCTGCGGACGGTAGGCATCCCAAATCTTAAGGCGGTAGCCATACGACTTCAGTTCGTCGCTGACGGCTTTGAGCGAGTCTGCCGCCCGGCGTGTCATGAGCGCCACGGGCTGCTCGTAGCCGTCGATGCGTTCACCCACGAAGTTATACGTGCTGTAGTAGCGGATCTCCAAAACCGCATCGGGGATGATGTCTGTCAGATTGACAAACGCACTGCTGTCTTTCTCCGGCTCGGGAGCGGGTTGTTGTTTTTGGCACGAGAGCAACAGAACGGACACCAATGCCAAGAGTAAGAATGGTTTACGCATAGCGGTATTCATTAAAAACGCTACAAAGGTACAACAAAAATTGCACATATGCAAATAATTTTGTATACTTGTACAAAGTCAGCCATATTTCCGAACAAAAGATGGTCATATTCTTGAATAGATGCGTGCGATGATAGCGCCGCTGATGTTATGCCAGACGCTGAAGACAGCTCCGGGAATAGTGGCTAAAGGGAATGCCGCAAAATGTATTACCGCCAGCGAGGTCGCCAAACCGGAGTTCTGCATGCCTACTTCTATACTGAGCGCTACGCTTTTCGGACGTTGCAGACGTAACAGGCGACCGACCAGATAGCCGATGCCGAGTCCGAAGAGGTTATGCAGCATCACCACAAGTACAACGAGCAGGCCTGCGGTCATCAGCCGGTCAGCGTTATGGGACACGACGATGCCGACGGTAAGCGCCACCGCGAGGGAGGAGAACGCCGGCAGATAAGACGTGACGCGTTGTGTGAATTTAGGTATGAAGCGCTGGCATAGCAAACCGCAGACAATAGGAAGAATAACGATATAAACGATGCTGAGTAACATTCCGGTGGTGTGTACATCGACCATCGTGCCCGCCAAGAGCCAGACAAGTAGCGGCGTCAGTAGAGGTGCAAGCAAAGTGGATGCAGCGGTCATGCCCACAGAAAGAGCCAAGTCGCCTTTTGCCAGATAAGTGATTACATTCGAAGCCGTTCCTCCGGGACAACAGCCGACGAGGATGACGCCTATCGCCAGTTCTTGCGGGAGCGAGAAAGTCTTGGTCAACCCCCATGCTAACAACGGCATGACGGTAAACTGCGTGAGGCAACCGATGAGGATATCTTTGGGACGACTAAGCACTATTTTGAGGTCATTCGCTGAAAGTGTCAACCCCATGCCGAACATGATGACACCAAGCATCGGATTGATTACCCAAGTGCCGATCCACGCGAGCGAAGAAGGCACAATAAGACTGAGTGCGGCTACTAGCAGCACGATTACGCCCATCCATTTGGCTATAAAATCACAGATACGTTGCATTAATCTAAATTCTTTCTGTTTTTCGTTTTACTGCTTTGCGGAAGCACGTTTGAGTACTTGCGTCATACAATGGGCAGCTCCGTAGCCGTCAATAAGGCTCTCCAATGGGATCCATTCCACGGTCACTCCGGCATCCGCCAAACGCTGTTGAAGTGCTTTGCTCTGCCCTGCTACCGCCATAATATGCCGAGGTGCGATAGTGAGATAGTTATTGGCATAGTGCATCTCGTCCTCATGATCAATAGGAATGATCTCAAACCCTCGTCCGCGCATGTACTCAACAAACGAGTGCCTGAAAATCATTCAAGTCAAAGATTTTGTTTCGAGTGCAAAGGTACGAAAAATAATTGACGTGTGCAAACTTTCAGGTGTTTTTCCAAAATAAAATGAAATTTTATGTATTAAATGGGCATATGAGGCATTTATGCTCGCATAAAATGACTTATGGGCATATTTAATACAAAGCCATTAGGCTTGGCGAAAAACACCTGCCTTTGTATATGCCCAGCAACACGCGACCGTAGCTTCGGAGTGGATACCCTTTAGGGGCGTGCCGACGATACATAAAAAATCCCACATGTGCAAGTTTTTGTGGGATTTTTTATAACCGTTTAAGAAAATCAGTAAGGTAAATGCGCCAGTTGCGCCAAGTGTGGCCACCGATGGTCTCGGTATATTCGTGCGGGACTTGAGCTTTATCCAAACGACGATTGAAACGTTTGGCGTTCGCATGGAACATGTCTGTCTTGCCGGAATAGACGTAATAGGTCGCGCTATCTTTTGGCAACTGCTCTTTGTGTACCACCGGTGAGAAGAGCCCGACCGCAGAGAAATAGTTCGGCAACAGATTGGCGGTGTTGGCAGCCATGCGTGCGCCATCCGAAAGACCTGCGATATAATGCTCATCGGAAACACGAAACGTAGAATCCACGAATGCCGTCAGTTCCACCAAAGCCTGTTCAATATCATGATCATGGCACAAGCGCGAATAATTCATGATATTGTTGAACAACGAGCGATGAGTCGGCTTGCCTTCTTGCGGCTTGACATTCACGTCCGGCATGACAAGAATCATCGGTTGGCTCTTGCCTTGCGCCACCAAATTTTCCAATATCTGAATCGCCCTTCCCCGTTCACTCCAAGAACCCTCATAACCACTGATACCATGTAGCAAGTAAAGAACAGGATAACGGATGGTATCGCTGTACCCTGCAGGCAAGTATATATTTACCCGCCTGTTTAACTTCTCCGCAGAGCTATACCAACTTGTATGTAACATTGTGCCGCGTTGTGCCGGTTGTTGGTAGAGTGCAGTTTGTGCCGTTCCGCCTACTGTTACGATGTTCCACTTATGTGTCATCTGCCAAGCGGTATCATTGTTCAGCGGGTCGTTTTTCCGCTTGCCATTCACCTTGAAACAATACGTATAAACCTCTGATTGGATAGGGCGAGTAGTGGCATGGAAGCAACCGTCACTCTCCCGTTTCATCTTCACGCGCTTGCTTCGCAAATCGGTGTAACGCGTACTATCCTCGCCTGCATAGAAGAAATCTCCATAAACGCTCACCCGTTTTCCCATTCCGCAGTAGCAGAAAGTCACCGTACTATCCTCGTTCACCACCACCGATTGGTAATCCTGTGATATATTGATGGTATGCCGTTTGCGTGCCTCCGACGGAAGCACGCAAAGCAACATGAATATTATGATCAATCCTTTATTTCGCATGTGCTAAATCAGTATTATCATAAGCCAAGCGGATATTATCGCACCACACTATATTCCCCGGGCAACCGGTAAAAGGAGGCATCGAACCGGCAGATATCTGAATAATCAAATGCGTCGGCTCTATATCATCGCGGAAACCCACTTCCTCAATACATACCATTTTGCCTTCGCTGTTATGGGTTTTATGGCGGTCATTGGTAAGAGCTAAGGACGATTTGCCGTACTGTACCGGCAAACGGAAGTCGTTTTGCCAATCGGTGGATTGCGCGATTTTCTTTTGCACCGTTCCCACACGGTACGCATAGACGTGTCCGTTCTCTTCCCAACGATGTTGAAGAATGAGCGTGATCTGTCCGGCATCGCGACCATCGACATTTTTCACATGAGTCTTAGCTGGTGCATAAACCGCTTGTTGGTTTTGAATGAGCGCTTTGTAATCGAGGATGAGCGCACTCGGACGACCGCAAAAAGGTATTCCCATGTCGATCGCGGAGTTGGGATCAGAACTTTGTTTCATGCCCACCACGTCAATCATCTTGCCGGTGTAGATAGACCCCGTCGCGAAAGCTTTGAAATTGATGCCGATAGCACTCACTGTTTCCAGTGTACTCTCCATGCGACAACACGTTCCTTCGCCTCGTTTCTCAGGAGTCACGGAAACAGACACTTTATCGACTCCCATTGCTTTGGCATGTGCATTGCTGCAATCCCATGTACCGCCTAATTTGTAGAGCGTTTTGGTCCTGCCACCGATAAGCGATGATTCCTTGATTTGCTTTGTTTTCCAACTTTCAAAATCACTCAAAACTTCTACTCGCTCTTGCGCCGAAAGGCTGCAAGTAATGAATAGTAATGCTATTAATAAAAACCCGGCTAACGCAGAATTATTAGTTTTAGTTGTCATAATTGTAATTGTTTAAAAATAAGTTCTAAATGTGATCATTATACTATTTTTCGGAGCAGCGTATAATTCGCTGTAAGGACAGGCGGTAGGGCTGAACATTGCAAACCATCTGGGAGCCATTCCTATTACTCCGGGCATTCGGGACATGCTCATTCCAACGTCAATCAGAAGCATGGGGGTCAGAGGAGGAAGATATAGGTCAACATACATTCTCCCTTTGCCCACTTTGCCACCGAAGAGTCCTTTGTCTGTTTTAGAAAAGTGCGGCAACGCGACGTAGTCTGCGGCCAAGGCTCTCACGCTGACGAACAGGGCGAAGAGGCTCAAAAGTAACACGCGTTTCATTTTCTTTTATTTCTTCGTTCAACATTTGCTCAAACATTTCCACCGACGTTGCAAGGCTGTACTGACGACCGAACTGGCGGTATTTCTCTTCCATAACGCGGCGCTCTCCCGGATGGTCTAACCAGTAGTCGATAGCTCGTGCGAGGTCTTTCGGGTCGCCGGGCATAAACAGACTTCTTCCGTCCAAAGCGAACTGCGGTGTCGCGCTGACGTGGCTGTTTGCTATTACGGGTACGAGGCCTGTTGAGAACGCTTCGATGCAACTGATGGCTTCGCTTTCCATATCCGAGGCATGTACGTAGAGATCCGTATCTAATAGATTCTTAATCAACTCGTCACGACCTACATAGATGAACTGCGGCTGGTGTTTGAGGTCTTTGCCCAACTCCACGTATTTCTCGTACTCCGGACCCTTGCCTGCAAAAACAAGTTGGATGCGATCAGCGTACTTACTATACTTCACCGCATTGATAATCACATCCTGACGCTTCTCCTGTGAAAGTCTTCCAATCATCATGATTTTGAACACATCCTTAGGGGCTCTTTCAACTTTCAACTTTCGACTTTCAGCTTTCTTCTCCCCTGCTTCCATGAAGGCTTCCTGAATACCATTACTAATCGGATGAATCTTCGCCGTATAACCGCGCTCGGCGATCATATTGCCCATAAATTGAGAAGGAACGTGCACGTGACGCACGCGATTGTATATATTGTAGCGGAACGAGCGGTAGAACAACTCATTAAACCACTCCACTTTGCCCATACTGACCGACGATGTCATGTTCTCCGGCTGGATATGGAAAGCAGCCGTAACGGGTTTGCCGATCTGATTACAGTAATCAATCGCTTCCTTCTCTATACCAAATGGAACAAAAACATGCACGATATCCGCCCAATCGCACGCGGCATGAACAATGTTCTTATCCGTATATGCAAAGCTGAAATCATGCTTGTCGCATAGCGGTTGGAAAATAGGCAGATGAAATTTCGGAATAGTGAAGTCACCTTGTGCATCCTTAGGAGTGTCCCAACAAAGCACCCTTACTTCATGTCCGCGTTTACGCAACTCGCCTGCAAAACGTTGCGCAGAGATCGACGTACCGTTGTTCGTCGTGTAAAAACTGTCAATTACAAATAGGATCTTCATATATTTTGTTGTTTTAAAATGTGTGTCGTTTTTCAAATCCGGTGCAAAAGTACTGCTTTATAAGCAATTATTGTTTTTCCAATCCGTGCAAAGATTGTTCTAATTCTACTATTACGCTTGCACATGTCAAAAAATTGTTGTACCTTTGCACACAAATTGTTTTAATTCGTACATCTAAAACCGAACGTTATGGAACAAAAAACACATGTAGAAGTAGAAAAGTGTGAAAATGAGAACACTATTCTAAAGGATTTCTCGGGCTTCAAATGGATAAGTTTTATTCCCGGTAAAACATCCATAGAAGATGTCTCCGTCATGGAAATCAGAAGTACTCAGGCGCGATTCAGTACGCTGATTCTGCCGGATCACTATTTCACGCCCACCTATTGTATTCAGATTGTGAAAAGCGGCTGTCTGAGAATTTTTATTAACAATAAGGAGTATGAGATGACCGCCAACCAAGGATGTCTTATTTCTCCTGAACTGCTGATTCAGAAGCCGGATAAAATGGATAATTATGTGGAGTTGCTGGTGTTATCTATGTCCCGCGAGTTTATACAGGAACTCAATTTGGATTTCCCGCTGGCAGCAACTGCCTATATTTATGTACATCCGGTTTGGAATATTAGTCCTAAGAAGATGCAGCGCTTGATACAATATTTTGACCTCATGCGTGAGGTAATAGCAGAAAAAGACCGCAAAGCGGCAATCCCTC
>JAFVHA010000055.1 GCA_017478035.1 Paludibacteraceae bacterium
AAGCCGCAGGATACACAACTGGATTTATTCTAATGGAAATTATTTTAGGCAGTCAGAGCCCGAGGCGGCGTGAGTTAATGGCAGGTTTAGACCTGCCTTTTACGGCTATTTCTATTGATGCCGACGAATCGTATCCCGCGAACCTGAAAGATGGTGAAATCCCGTATTTTATTTCCCGTGCGAAGGCGAATGCCTATGCTCCGAAGCTAACGAACGGCCAGTTGCTTATTACGGCGGATACGATCGTGTGGCTGGACGGGCGGATGTTAGGCAAACCTCATGATGAGCAAGAGGCGATAGAGATGCTCAAGCAACTTCGGAACAAGACACATCAGGTCTATACGGCTGTCACATTCGCCCGGAAAATCAAAAATCAAAAATCACAAATCACAAATGTACAATCACAATTGTCGCTGGAGACGATTGTGGATTGTACCGATGTCACCTTTGGTGATTTGACGGACGAAGAGATTGCTCATTATGTTTCAAAATACCGTCCGTTGGACAAAGCGGGTGCGTACGGAGTACAGGAGTGGATCGGCTATGTGGCCTGCACGGAGATGAAGGGTTCTTACTTCAATGTAATGGGCTTTCCGGTACACAAAGTGTACGAAATGCTTAAAAAACACAATAAAATTGCATAATTTTACGAAAAAATTTGCATATATTAAAAAAAAGCAGTACTTTTGCAGCCAGATTTGTGTGTAACACAATTTAAATAACCAATTTTATTTTTTTACAATTATGAAGAAAGTATTATTCGTAGCAGTTGCTCTTGTAGCTGCATTCGCATTCTCTTCTTGCAAGAAGACCTGTACATGTACAGAGGCTACCACCGGTGTTTCGAAGAAAATGGAAACTGACAGCAAGTACAGTACTTGCAAAGCTATTCAGGATTTGTTTGAAGATTTAGCTAAAGAAGAAAACGCAAGCTGGCAGAAATGGTCCTGCAAGTAATTGCTTGATCTCTACAATAGGTCACTCTTTGTAGGGTGACCTATTTTTGTTTTTCACATGAAATACCTGTCTTACATAAGCACCACTTTACTGGGTTTGATGTTTCTCCTGTCGGCCTTTGCGAAGGCGTGGGATGCGGAGGCCTTTGCCATGATGCTGATTCAGTATGGGCAGGAGTGGTTCTCCGTTGGAGCTCCTATCCTGATTGCAATAGAATCACTCCTTGGTATGGCATTGCTGTTACGCGTGAAACCGAGGTGGAGTGCTTGTGCTGCGGATATCTTTCTTATCGGTGTAAGTGCTATTTTTGCTTACGGCGTATTAGCCAGAGGGATACAGGATTGTGGCTGTTTTGGTGCCTTGTCCCGTTGGTTCACGGGCAAACCATGGACTACGTTCGTACGCAATGCGATCTTTGTATGTATTTCTATTCCGGCGATATTGGAAAAGCCCAAAACTGAACGGAATATATGGCCCAAACTTTTTGCCGGAATGGCTGTCGCCACCGTGGCTTGTTTCATCTGCGGCCTGGCGATGAGAGAATCGTTTGAATTACCCAAAACGTCAGTGGCGGAGAAAGAGGAGAGCCGTGCGCAAACCATGGAGCGGTTGAACGCCCTTTATCCGTTCGATGCCGATTCTACCTATATCGTTTATTTGTTTTCTTTCTCTTGCCCGCATTGCCAGAACTCGATTGCCAATGTGCAGCAATTCCAGCAATTCCATGTGGTGGACAAGGTGCTGGGAATAGCTATTGAAGATGAGGAGGCGCAAGAGAGATTTAACCGTATCTATCAACCGGAGATAGAGATTATGACTGTTCCGAATGATGATATGGCTATGATTACCGGGCAAATACCGATTTGCCTGTTGATCAAAGAGGGAGCGATTAAGCACGCCGAGTCAGGCTTTGTTACCTCTCCCGGTATTTTCATAAAATAGAAATAAATAACAAACAATAACTACTCATTTTATTAACTAAAATTTTACAACAATGAAGAAAATCTTTTTCATGGGCGCCATATTGGTAGCAATGGGCGCTATGTTTTCGGGCTGCATCAACAACTCGATTGAGAATGGTTGCAGATGTACACTTAAGTACACCGCTACCGGTGAGTCTCTTACAAAGAACTTTACCCGTGAGGAGGTGAAGAAAGCAGACAAGTATTCCTGCACCTCTTTCGCTGCTTGGGCAGAGGCAAATGACGGAGTATCCGGTGTTGATTGGACCTGCTGGGGAAGATAAATCGACCTGTTATAGCAAAAAAAACGCGCATATTCTTGCATATGTGCGTTTTTTTTTGTACCTTTGCCGCGTAATTTGGATAAATAGGTATGATAATGAATAAGAATTGGTTTTTAATTGGGGCAATATTTGTAATATTGCCGACCTTTGCACAGCAGTTGCCGGACCCTCATTTTGAGAACTGGTCGGATAAATTCAAGAGCGATGTTCAGTTGGCGAACTGGCACGGAAGCAATGTCAGCCAAGTGGGTTCGAAGTTCACGTTTATGTTCCAGAAGCAAGGCCGTACCGGTTATTGCGCCTACGTGGCCGATCGCGCGATAGGTATTCCCAAACTGAATCTCGGAGCTACAGGTCCGGGCTACATGAGTCTCGGTCAGCCTTGGCAGTACTTGAAGGGCTTGAACCTGAACAGTGCTACCGCCGGAACCGAAGGAGGTATCCCTTGGAAATACCGACCGGATACGATGGCTGTCTGGATCAAACGTGTGGGACCGAATACGGACAAGGAGGATTTCCATCTGTTGTTCTATTCGTGGGCAGGTACCGCCAAGAGCAGTCACTACAAGAACAAAGCCGGCGGTTGTACGGAGACCGAGCGCGTGAATGAAGAGTCGGATGTCCGTTCGGCGACGGACGGCAACGAGTGCGGTATTGACCAGCCGGCCAAGCAGGTGGCGGAAGGATGGCACCGTGCGCGCGCCAAATATAACGAATGGACGCAAATCAAAGTGCCGGTGCTCTACAAGAGTGACGCCAAGCCGACGATGTGTAATGTGATTTTCTCGGCGGGTAACTATCCGGCTTTCCGTGCTAACGACGGCCTGTACGACGGCAATGCACTGTATGTGGACGATGTGGAACTGATCTACTCTTCGCGCATCGACAAGATGGTCATCAACGGCAAGGAATGGAAGGAGTTCAATCCCAATACGGACAAAGTGCAGACCTGCAAAGTGCAAAAAACGAGCGGCCAACAGGCAGTAGCCATTCAAGCCTACCGCGGTATAGGCACGCTGACGAATATCAAAGGTCAGAAAGTGCGCTTCAACGGCCGTAAACTGGATAGCAATGAGATGACGATAGTGCCCGGTGAAGTCAACGGCAAGCCGTGGGTGATTACCGTCAAGGCGGAAGATGCAAGCAGTGAACACACATACAAGATTAAAATTGTCGAATAAGTGTTGACGAACTTGACTATAGTTGATTGGATTCTGCTCGGAGCGCTGCTCTGCGCGTTTATCGTTCAGGTGTATTTCTACGCGCGTTATATGTGTGCGCCCGCTCGGAAAATGCGGAGGGATAAAAAATCATCAATCATCAATCATCAATCATCAATAGACTCCTTTCCGGGAGTCACGGTTATTATGGCTGCGCATAACGAGAGTTATAATCTGTCGCAGTATTTGCAGGCACTCCTGACGCAGGATTGGCCGGAATTCGAGGTGATTGTGGTGGACGACGGTTCAGAGGATGACACGCGTCTGGTGGTGGAGAGTTATATGGTGCGCGACCCGCGGGTGCATATGACGTTTGTGCCCAAAGGTGCACGTGTGCTGTCCACGAAGAAACTGGCAATCACACTGGCGGCGAAGGCTGCGAAATATGATTACTTGTTACTCACGGACGCCGATTGTGTGCCGGAGAGCAATCAGTGGATCCGCGAGATGATGAACGGCTTCGGTAATAGTGATATCGTCCTGGGGTTCGGAGCCTATTTCTATGAGAAAGGACACATCAACCGTCTGGTTCGTTTCGATACCTTGTTCAACGCTCTTCATTATCTGGGTGCAGCCCTTTGCGGACACCCGTATATGGGGGTTGGTCGCAACCTTGCTTACCGCAAGAGTCTGTTCTTTGAGTCCGGTGGCTTCACGCATCAGATGACGAACCGTGCCGGAGATGACGATCTGTTTGTCAATCATGTGGCGACGAAAGAGAATACGGCGGTGGTCCTTTCCCGTGAGTCCTACACCTGGTCTCCGGCCAAGAAGACGATGAAAGAATGGTGGCAGCAGAAACGCCGTCATATATCCGTTTCGCCGGCCTATAAGGGCAGTACGCAACTCCGCCTGGCTCTGGAGCCTGTAACAAGAGGACTGTTCTATGCGCTGGTGATCGGAATAATCGTGATGATTTGTCCGCCGGATGGCATACAATGCCTTATGAAAGGACAGATATCATTCCTCCATTTGCTGCAAATACTCATACTTCCGCTGATTGCATTCGGCCTGTTTTTGGTCCGCTGGATCATGCAGACCATCATGCTGAATGTGTCTGCGCGCAGGATGGGTCTGCACCGGTTCGGAGTGTTCAGCGTGCTGTGGTTTGACATCGTCCTTCCGCTCGTCAACCTCTACATGCTCATTGTGCCCAAGAAATACAAATGGTAAATTAAGTTGAAAGTTTAACGATTAAAGTTTAAAGAATATGGCAGAACAAAAACAATTATCCATCAACATTGCCCCGGATAAAGCGCAGGGCGTGTTTGCAAACTTAGCGCTCATCGCGCATACTCCTACGGAGTTCGTGTTGGACTTCGCGCAACTCATGCCCGGTATTCAGCAGGCTAATGTGGTAGCGCGTGTAGTGGTTACTCCGGATCAGGCGAAGAAAATCCTGGGTGCGCTGCAGAATAACATCGGCCAGTACGAGCAGAAGTTCGGTGTCATCGAGCCTATCGGTGGTGCTCCCAAAGGTTCCACCCTTCCCCTCACCTTCACTGGAGGTGAAGCCTAAAATCAAAAACCAACAATCAAAAATCTAAAATATTATGAAAACTTTCCCCGCTTCGCAGTTAATCATCAATGCCGATGGTTCTGCATTTCATTTGCATTTGAAACCTGAGTTCCTCGCCGACAAAGTCATCCTCGTTGGTGACCAGGACCGC
>JAFVHA010000050.1 GCA_017478035.1 Paludibacteraceae bacterium
CAACCGTAAGGTTCGGAATAGACGTTGCTGTGAAGTGCGCATAATACGTAGCGCCACCATCCGCCGCCTTTGGCGTCATACCGTTCTTATAGGCTCTGTCGCCACCCAGCGATGTAGACCAACCATCGAAGGTATAGGTCTCGGCTGAAGTAGCCGGTTTGGTAGGCGTAGCACCCGGATAGGTGGTAGCGGTTCCCTTGGCCTGGCTTACGGTCTTTAATTCCGAATCATCCCAATTCTTCCAAACGATGTTGACTTTATCGCAATCCGGACACTCAAAGTTCGCCACCAGTTCAATATCAGCCGTGATAGCCATCGTACGAGACGTGCTTGTATTGGCATCGCTCCAGTTGATGAAGTTATAGCCGGCAGTGATATTCGTTATTGCTATCGTCACAGCCGAAGAATTCGCATTGTATTCATACAAACCGGCACCGGTCAGGACAGCTGCGCCGGAAGGATTGCTCTTCAGCGTAACGGAGTATTTATTCTTCTGCTTCAGCGTCTCGAAATCCGCCGTATAGACAATCGGAGTCTCCGGATCAATATCACCTACTATCGCCTGAATCTGCGGAGTCCAAGCCAACTGATAGGTCCATTCCGCCGTATTAGGTTTAGTCGGCGGGTTCGTGCAGACAGGCGTCTCACCGTAATGATACGTGCGCGTCTCTATTTCAGAATTGTCTTCATCCTTGAAAATCACCGTATATTCCTTCGCGGCCTCACGATACACAGCGGTATAGGTCATAGCCTGCGTCACCTTCGATACATTAGGCGACCAATGATCAAAGATATAGGAGAACTCTTTATTGGAAGCATAGTCGGTCTGCTTCTTGGCAGGTTCAGCACCATTGTATTCCGGCAGTTCACCTACTTCCACAAGCCCGCTTTGCAATTCCGTACCATCATAATCCACGAAACGAATCGCATACTCTGCAGGCGGTTCCGGCAACCAGGTAGCGCGATAGGTAGCATCACCCGTAACCGCAGCCAGCGCCGGTTCCCATTGAAGCGTGAAGCCCGTTTGAGTCGGCACATTATCGCAAACAGGTAACTCATTGTGCGTCAAGAAATGACGCTCGATCTCTACGCCACCTTCGGTGGTAAAGATGATGGTATATTTACGAGGCTGCTCCTTATAAGTCGCAGTATAAGTAACGTTGCTCGTTACCTTACCCAACGCAGGAGTCCAACCCGTGAAATCATAGGTATAGTCAATGTTTGCAGGACGCGTCGGGTTCGAACCGAGATATTCCGCCATCGTTCCATAAGTAACGCTATAAGCCACTTCGGTCGGTTCTCCCGTTACAGGATTGTAGGTGTAAGACTTGATTTCCGATCCATCCCAGTTGAGCCAGGTAATGGTAAAGCGCTGCTCCATCCACATTTCTTCATCCTCATCCCAGTAATAATAGGTGTCGTTATTCGGGTGGATACAATGGTAGAGGTTATCCTTCTTCTCTACTTCCCACCACTGACAGTCGTCCATGAGGATAAAGAGACGACCTGCACCGGCTTTGTCGCTGAAGGTATGGTCATCATTTCCGACCACATCTCCGTTACCGCCCACGGTAGCTGCCACGGCTACATATTCAGCCGGTTTGGCATAGAACGTACCATAGTTATCCTTCATGAAACATTCGTTCTCTTCCGCCACTTCCATCAGTGTCCAACGGTCGTTCATATAGCAGTATGATTTACCGGCCTCTGTACCGTCTGTAGTTGCATATGTACCATCACCATTTTTTAATTTAGCAGATGTACAGAGTTCGAAACCGAATACAGGAGTTGGAGTACTTTGTTTCAAAACCGTCGGAATTTGGACAGGATATTGTGAACCCAATCCATAATCGTTATGGTCATAATTAACAATAACGTTCGGTCCAAAGCCAACAATCTGATTCCCCATAAAATGAAGACCATCAAAGGCAGGGGCAGCGGCATCAAAGATAAAGGTACCGGCATCTTCGTTGGAAGAAACAATACTGGCACCACCGGTTCCTTCCTCATCGATTTGGAAGGTCTCCATATTCTTTGACCATGTGGTATAAACCGCACAACCCGCACCCATACGGAAGGTACCATGTACATTCAGAATCGCATCACCGATAGCGGCCGGGGATTCTATATTTCGAACATTGGGGGCTTTCTGGTCACCATTTGTACCCAAATCCCAAGTGGGAGAATAGCGTACGATAGCACCGAACTTTCCGCTGTTGCCGACATAACCTTTAGCTTGGTTATTTTGGAAACTCCATTGGTCGGCATCATAGAAATAGAGCGCACCAGAAACAATAGAAGCATCACTATTCTTAATGATACTGATTTCCGATTCCTTATCCACCTCTACCTCCATACCCGGCAGACAAGACGTGCTCTGCGTGAACTGCATATTACCACTCAGCAAATGAATCTTGAAGTTACTGGTGAGAGGCAGAACGAACTTACGGGAATCCAATACCAGATTCAAGGAACCCGAAGCCCCAAACATATAGCCGGGCACTTCACCGAGGTCGATAACCATCGAACCGAGTTTCGCGCCACTATTGACTTCATAAACCTGTTGGTCTTTCTTGGCATCATAGTATTTGCGTACCCATGTATTCTCTGCATCCGCCTTCTCGTCCATCAAGAACATAGCCGGCTCACCTACCTTACCTACCACCTTAATGTCATTGGCATAGGCATTGATGCTACCTGCCACATTGACCGAAGTAGCGCAGATAAGCGAAGCGCCCGGGTGGTACTTTACCGGCGATTCTACATTCTGGATGAAATACATATATATGGGGAAGAGGTGGGCCATATCGCGCCAATTCGTCATGCCCGGAACTTCCATGGCAATCGTGAACGAGATATCACCTCCTTTCCAGTCGCCCATCTGGAACATCTCATGCACCGTACCGCCACGACGCACATCAATCTCACCGGAAAGATAATTGCCTTCTGCATCTTTCGTTCCGTCACCGGTAACGAATCCCCATGCACGCAGATAACCACCGTTGTTGATCGTCATGTGACTACCGGGTTTCAGAATCAGATGACCATAGTTACCACCCGGAATACCCATCGTCTCATCACTACCATATTGTGTACAGCTCACTTCGAGCGTGCCAGCCACTTCCATATTCACGCCATCCCCAAAGATCAGTTTGCGGAACGAAACAGGAGCCTGAATACTGCCTGATTTACGCGGCACAACCCGATTATCCACTTCTTGATCATTCGACATTGGCACAATAAGCGTTGCATTGGACGGTAAGGTATAATAGCCTGCTTTCAACGTATAATCATTCTCCATGATGATGATAACATCTTGACCGGAGTTATTGGCGAATGCGAGGGCTTCCTCCAAGGAACTATAAGAAGTATTACCGATCCGGCACACACTGACATTCGATGCCTGTGCTGCGTCTTGGTCTCCTACGAAATAGAGATATCCGTCGCGGAACTCGGGACCAGCCGTATTACGCCATTGCTGCTTCTCATACGCAGAAGCTATATTCGCAGCATCGGTTTTGAAATACGCGGACTTGAAGGTGATCTCCCCATCGGCGAACTTGTTCGGATTCGAGAACTTACCATTGTTCACCGTCAGCGTTCCGCCTGCACCATTCAGGGATTTAGTATTGCCGCTTACAACCGCCAGTTTTTCTATCGTCGTCGCACCTCCTGTAGTCCGCACACCATATGTCAGACCAGAGATAGTTCCCCGCTTAATCTGCGCTGTTCCGCCAGTTACAGTAATAGCCGCTCCACTTGCGTTATTGATCGTACCGCCGTTTACCGTCAATGTTTTGCTCGAGGTTAATTCGCCACGGAAAATACCATCCGTCGTGGTGAGCGTACCATTATTATTAGTCGGTCCGGTAATCGTAGCACCATTCTGCTCTACCGTTGCGCCGGAACTGATAGTTAGCATTCCGAATGAACCTCCATTAAGAACAGCCTTGCCTCCGGTTACCAACAAAGAATTAGCAGCACCGCCGAATGCGCTATAGGCAATCGTCACATTGCCGCCGCTAACCCTCAGAGTATTGCTCAACTCATAACCGTTAAGGTCGAAGGTGATATTCTTGTTGATATATACAGCATCGCTATAATTGCCGTTCAGTTTGATAATATCATCGGCTGCCGCATGCGCCAACAGGTCATTGAGATCACCCGACTCCTGTTGCACTTTCGACTTGTTGTAACGAATAGCTTGAGCACCGGCTATCGATCTACGGGCATAGAGATACGCTGTCATTTTTACGCCGGCGTAGGTCTCCAGCACTAATTCAGCTGCGTATTCACCGGAGTTGCCATCCGGAGCGGTGAAAGTGACCGGAACTATCAGTTCGGCATACTCACCATTAAATCTCGCATTTTGACCGGCACCCGAAGCAATCCATTCAGCATCACCGATAGCCCACGTACCGTTAGTACCTGCTTTCTTCGTAACCACCGGACGTTTGAAGTGGCGTACATCGTCCGCCGAACTAAGCGCCCAGTAACCCGGCGTTTCTGCGCGGAACTTAATCGTTTGCGTACATGTCCAATTGCCGGCACCGTCATCCGCCACTTCTTGAGAACCGCTCTCCATCATATATGAAACGAGCTGTACGGGCAAGAAGGCTGCGTACAGGTTATATTCGCGGATATTGGTACGCGCTTTTGTAGAAGAAGGAGTGACCTTCACCATAAATCCATTGCTCTCCGTTCCCAAGTCCGTACTGCCGTCCGTAAATGACCAGCCAGTGAAATACGAACCATCATCTGCTTTAGCATAAGTCCGGAATTCCACATCTGCATTAATCAGACTGGAAGCCAAATAAATATCGCTCCAATCTTCGTCACTCTTCTGCACTGCATAATCGCCAGCCTCCGGATCGGAAGAATAATTGTAGTCTGCCACCACAAACACTTTTCCGGCACCCTTAGTGGTGGCAGCCCGTTTTGCAGTCATGCGCGCCCAAAAACCATTTTCCTCAGCCTGTTCCTCGGTATAGCCTCCTTGTGATTCCGGCAAGTGGATTGCCCAAGCGGTACCTACTCCGACAAACAGTCCGAGGAACTCCATAGTTAAAATCAAGAAATACTTTTTCATTCTCATATCATTTCAATCAATTTAAATTAAAATTTTTATTCTTTATTGTATTGTATTCGGACACATACGCACATATGCCCATGCACCATAAAAGTCGTGCAAAGGTACTGCTTTTTTTTGATATGACAAAGAAAAACGGGAAAATTAACACAAAATATATGCATTTTGCAAAGCGAAGATAGCAAAATCTTAAAATTTGCTATTCAGACAAATGCAAGTTCTATGTGGAAAAATTGACGGAAATGCGAATAAAAATCTCGTTTGCTTGCGTATTCCAATTATTATTTGTAACTTTGCAGCGCTAAATGGCGGCTATGCCGCCTGAACGGCAGAAAAATCACATTAACAACATAAAAACAATTTATCCATTATGGCAAAAAAAGCATTAAACAAGTGGACCGCGCCGAAGAGCGTAGCTCCCGAGAAAATCATTCAGTTTGGAGAAGGTAACTTCCTCCGTGCATTCGTAGACTGGATTGTATGGAACATGAACGCCAAGACCAATTTCAACGGCTCGGTAGCCGTCGTTCAACCGATCGAGAAAGGTATGGTAGAGTGGCTCAACGGTCAGGACTGCCTCTATCACGTGAACCTGCAGGGACGTCTGGACGGCAAGGCGGTAAACAGCCTGGAGCGTATAGACGTCATCAGTCGCGCCCTCAACCCGTACAGCCAGAATGCCGCTTTCATGGCACTTGCCGAGCAACCAGAGATCCGTTTCGTCATCTCGAACACCACCGAAGCCGGTATCACTTTTGATCCCGCATGCAAGTTCTCGGACGCTCCCGCTTCTTCCTATCCGGGCAAGTTGGTTCAGCTGCTCTTCCGCCGCTACAAGACGTTCAACGGCTGCCCGTCCAAGGGTCTGATCTTCATGCCCTGTGAGCTGATCTTCCTCAACGGACACCACCTCAAAGACTGCATCCGCAAGTACATCGAGCTCTGGAAAGACGATTTCGGAGCAGACTATGCAGGCTTCAAGGAGTGGTTCGAGAAATACAACTACGTTTGCGCTACCCTCGTGGATCGTATCGTACCGGGCTTCCCGCGCAAAGACATCGCTGAGATCCAGGAGAAAGTGGGTTACAACGACAACCTCGTCGTACAGGCTGAGATCTTCCACCTCTGGGTGATCGAGAAACCGGAGAACATGTCTATCGCTGAACTCGAGGCTGAGTTCCCTGCTAACAAGGCCGGTCTGAACGTGCTGATCGCCGAGAGCGAGAAGCCGTACCACGAGCGTAAGGTAACCCTCCTCAACGGCCCGCACACTGTCCTCAGTCCGGTAACCTATCTCTCCGGCGTGAATATCGTTCGCGACGCATGCAACCACGAGATCCTCGGCAAGTACATCCACAAAGTGATGTTCGATGAGCTCCTCGAGACGCTGAACCTGCCGAAGGACGAACTGAAGGCTTATGGCGAATCCGTACTCGAGCGTTTCAACAACCCGTACGTAGATCACCAGGTGACCTCGATCATGCTGAACTCCTTCCCGAAATTCGAGACACGCGACCTGCCGGGCTTGAAGGTTTACTTGGAGCGCAAGGGCGAGTTGCCGAAGGGCCTCGTTCTCGGTCTCGCTGCTATCATCGAGTACTACAAGGGTGGCGTTCGTGAAGACGGTGCTCCTATTCAGCCGAACGACGCACAGGAGATCATGGACCTCTTGAAAGAACTCTGGGCAACCGGCGACACCCGCAAGGTGGCAGAAGGCGTGCTCGGCGCTACCGACATCATCTGGAAAGAGTCCAAAGAGGACCTCAACAAGATCCCGGGTCTGACCGACCTCGTAGAGCTCTACCTCAACTCGATCGAGTCCGTCGGCATGCTTAAGACCGTTCAGCTCATGCTCGCTGCCGACAAGGTGGATGACGTGATTGCAAAGATCAAGAGCCTCTTTTAATTATCAATTCACAATTCACAATTAATAAAAGGGCTTAACGGAGTTTGGTACAATGTTTAAAGATCCGTACGGACTTATAAGTTTGTACAGAAGCCGGTAGGACGCTTTGTAAATTGTAAATTGTACATTGTACATTATTTTATGACAAATATTCTTAAAATCAATCCGGCGGATAATGTGGTGGTAGCAATACAACCACAGACCGCCGGTGCGGTTATTGAAGTGGACGGCAAGAAGATCACGGTCCTCGAGGACGTGCCTGCCGGACACAAGATAGCCATCACCGATCTCGCTGAGGGCGAGAACGTCATCAAGTACGGTTTCCCGATCGGTCATGCCAAGGAGGCGAAGAAAGCGGGCAGTTGGATGAACGAGAACAATATCAAGACCAATCTCGCGGGTCTGCTCTCCTATGAGTACCACCCCAAAGAGGTCGTTCTCAACATCCCCGACGAGGGACGCACGTTCATGGGCTACCGCCGCAAAGACGGCCAGGTAGGTATCCGTAACGAGGTGTGGATCATCCCGACCGTAGGGTGCGTCAACGGTATCATCCAGAAATGTGCCGAGCGGCTGCGTCAGGAGACCGGCGCAAACAATATCTTCGCCTTCCCCCATAACTACGGTTGCTCACAGCTTGGCGACGACCACGAGAACACGAAGAAGATTCTGCGCGACATGATTCATCACCCGAACGCTGGTGCTATCCTTGTTGTTTCGTTAGGATGCGAGAATAACCAGCCGGATGTATTCAAGGAGTTCTGCGGCGAGATAGACGAAGACCGTATCAAATTCGTTACCACGCAGAAAATCCAGGGCGACGAAGTGGAATACTGCATGCCTATCTTGCGTGAGTTATATACGAAGACGCAGCATGACAAACGCGTGCCGGTGCCTTTGAGCGAACTGCGCGTAGGCCTGAAATGCGGGGGAAGCGACGGCTTCAGCGGCATCACAGCGAACCCGTTACTCGGTTGCCTGTCCGACTGGCTGGTAGCGCAAGGCGGCACAACCGTACTGACCGAAGTGCCGGAGATGTTCGGCGCAGAGACGATTCTGATGGACCGCTGCGCCAACCGCGAACTATTCGACCAGACCGTTTCGCTCATCAATGATTTCAAGGATTATTTCCTGAGTCACGGAGAGCCGGTAGGCGAAAACCCGAGTCCGGGCAACAAAGCCGGCGGTATCTCGACGTTGGAAGACAAAGCACTCGGTTGCACCCAGAAATGCGGTGCATCGCTGGTACGCGGCGTGATGCCTTATGGCGAGCGATTGCAGGTGAAAGGTCTGAACCTGCTCTCTGCACCCGGTAACGACCTTGTAGCATCTACCGCCCTCGCTTCCTGCGGATGCCATATGGTGCTTTTCACCACCGGTCGCGGTACACCGTTCGGTACCTATGTGCCGACCATGAAGATCTCGACCAATTCCAATTTGTACCACAACAAACCCAATTGGATTGATTTCAACGCCGGCGTTATCGCCGAAGGCGAACCGATGGAACAAGTGGCAAAACGCTTTGCGGACTATGTGATCGAAGTGGCCAACGGCAGCAAGACCAACAATGAGAAAAACGGCTATCACGAGATAGCTATCTTCAAGAACGGTGTCACTCTTTAGCCTTTTCTTCCCCCATACCTGCCGGATGTGCGGCAAGTATATCGGCGAGCAAAGCAAGGAGATAATATGTCCGGACTGCTTACGTATCCTGCCCCGAACGGAGCAGGATACGTTGCGTCAAAACATCACCGAGATGACACTAACCGAGAGCAAAGTGATGCATCTGAACCGCGCAGCAGCTTTCCTGTTCTACGAAAAAGAGACTCCCATACAAGGCCTTATACACAAGATGAAATATGCGGACCAACCGGAAATAGCCTACTTCCTCGGAAGACAGGCTGCATTGGAGTTTCAATACGCGGATTTCTTCGATGGAATCGACATAATTATACCTGTACCGCTCCACCTAAAACGCCTTCGGGAACGCGGCTATAACCAATCGGAATATATTGCCCGGGGGATCAGTGACGTAACCGGTATTCCGATTGACACCACGCATGTAGTCCGGTCGCGAAACACCCCAAAACAGGCGCTGCAGAAAGGAGACGAACGCAAGCAAAATGTATCCGAGGCATTCACCGTCAATCATCCGGAGCAGATGTATCACAAACATATCTTATTGGTGGACGATCTGATAACAACCGGCGAAACGGCCAAAGCCTGCCTGCACGCCATGAAAAAATTCCGCGGAGCGTCGTTTAGCGTCTTTTCGCTATGCAAAGCATCATAAAACGAGCCAAAAAGAGTGCAAAATTGAAGAAAATTTGCATAATTCAAAAAAAAGCAGTACTTTTGCAGCGCAAAAGTGCGCAACTGCGTACAGAACAGTAATAACCATGGTAAAAAAGTACGATTTTCTGATTATCGGCGGAGGTGTGGCAGGCATGAGTTTTGCCCTTAAAGTGGCACGCGCCGGGAAATACACGATTGCCTTATGCTGCAAGACGTCGCTGGAGGAAGCCAACACGGCCAAAGCGCAAGGAGGCATTGCATCCGTTACCAATCTTCTCGTAGATGATTTCGACAAGCACATCCACGACACGATGGTAGCCGGCGACTGGTTAAGCGATCCCGCAGCGGTAGAGCAGGTCGTTCGTAATGCGCCGAGAGGGATTGAGGAACTGGTGAACTGGGGAGTTCATTTCGATAAGAAAGAGGACGGCGCTTTTGATTTGCACCGTGAGGGAGGCCACTCGGAGTTCCGCATCCTGCATCATGCCGACGACACCGGCGCGGAGATACAGCGCGGGCTGATGGAAGCCGTGCGAAACAATCCCCATATCGATGTGCTGGAGAATCATTTCGCTGTGGAAATCATCACGCAGCACCATTTAGGCGTACGGGTAACCCGCCGCACGCCGGATATCGAGTGCTACGGAGCGTATATCCTCAATCCGGAAACGCAGAAGATCGACACCTATCTGAGCCGCATCACGCTGATGGCTACCGGTGGTACAGGCGCTGTGTATGCCACCACCACCAATCCCGAGATTGCTACCGGAGACGGTATCGCGATGGTCTATCGCGCCAAAGGAATGGTCAAAGATATGGAGTTTGTGCAATTCCATCCCACGAGTCTGTTCAACCCCAAAGAGACCCATCCGGCTTATCTTATCACTGAAGCCATGCGAGGCTACGGAGGTATTCTGAGACTGCCGAACGGCGAAGAATTCATGCAGAAATACGACCCGCGTCTGTCGCTTGCCCCCCGTGACATCGTAGCACGCGCTATCGACAACGAGATGAAGATTCACGCTATCGACCATGTATGCCTCGATGTGACGCATAAGGATCCGGAAGAGACCAAACATCATTTCCCGAATATTTACGCCAAATGCCTCAGCATAGGTATTGATATCACCAAGGATTATATCCCTGTGGCACCTTGCGCGCACTATATGTGCGGAGGTATCAAAGTGGACTTGGACGGACAGTCCTCTATCCGGCGTCTCTATGCTGTCGGGGAATGCTCATGCACGGGTCTGCATGGCGGAAACCGCCTGGCATCCAATTCGCTCATTGAAGCCGTGGTATATGCCGATGCTGCCGCCAAGCATAGCCTCAGCATCATCGAAAACTACGATTTCAACGAGAAAATACCGGAGTGGAACGATGAAGGAACACTCAGTAATGAAGAGCGCGTACTGATTGCGCAGGACGTCAAAGAAGTGGGACAGATCATGTCTACCTACGTAGGCATCGTGCGTTCGGATCTGCGCTTACGCCGTGCTTGGGAACGTCTGGACCTGCTCTATGAAGAGACGGAAGCGCTCTTCAAGCGCGTGAAGGCCACGAAAGACATCTGCGAGTTGCGTAATATGATCAATGTGGGGTACCTGATTACCCGTCAGGCATTGGAACGCAAAGAGAGTCGCGGTCTGCACTACTCCATTGATTATCCGAAGAAAGAATCCAATCACCCAAAAGAGGTATGGTGATAAGAGTTGAGAGTTGAGAGTTGAGAGTTGAGAGTTGAGAGGTGAAGGGTATAGTTTTACATAGTATAGTGCCGGTACGGGCGGAAGCGAGGGAAGGAGCAGAGCAGAATACGCAGATGCTCTTCGGCGAGTTATGCAGTATTGACGAGAATCGAAAGCCGGAAGTAGAAAGCGGTCGCTGGCGGTATGTACGCCTTGAAGCGGACGGTCAGGAAGGATGGGTGGATGCCAAGATGGTGACGCCGATGAAGGACGAAGAGTATCGCGATTACCAAAAAGCCTATAAAGATGCGGCATTGGTAGCTTTCCCGATGGCCTATGCGGTAAGCGAAAACAACGGTCAGACCATTCCATTGACTGCCGGCACCCGACTGACACGGTATTCCTCCGGCCATTTTGAGGTATTGGGCGTAGGTTTCCGGATAGACCCTTCGATGGTCATTACCGAACCCAAAACGCTCACCCAGGAGAATCTGCTGCAAACGGTACGCTTTTTCCTGAATGTTCCGTACCTTTGGGGCGGAAAGAATGCGCTGGGCATGGATTGCTCGGGTTTTACACAAGTCATCATGAGCTTGTTCGGGAAGCGCCTCCTGCGCAACGCCGGCGAACAGGTCACCCAAGGGCGGTCGATAACCGACCCCTCCAAAATCAAAGCCGGAGACCTGGTGTTTTTTGACCACCAAGACGGCAAAATAAGCCATGTAGGTATCGTGATTGATTCCGAACGCGTGATTCACTGCTCCGGACGGGTGAAAGTGGAAAAACTCGATGAATACGGCATTTATAGCGCCGAGCAGGACCAATATACGCACCATTTGGTTTGTATCAAACGATTATAATATAAACAATATGAAAAAAATTCTATTTGCAGTAGCAGCAATGGCACTTATGACAACAGCTTGCAGCACAAGACAACAGACAACCGGTATCGATCTTGACAATTTAGACACCACCGCTATTCCGCAAAATGACTTCTATCAGTTTGCTTGCGGAGGATGGATGGACAATAACCCGCTGACTCCCGAATACAGCCGTTTCGGTTCATTCGACAAACTCGGGTTGAACAACCTGGAGCAAGTCAACGGACTTATCCAGGACATCGCAGCGAAGAAACACGCGCAGGGTTCGGTAGCCCAGAAGATCGGCGATTTCTACAATATGGCGATGGACACTGCCCGCCGGGACCAGGAAGGCATAGCCCCGTTGCAAAAAACACTCGATGAGATTGCGGCCATCCGTTCGCGTGAAGAGTTATCGGCCGTATTAGGCAAAGCGATGGAGTTCGGTCTTTGGGCCATGTATGTGGATGCCGATGCGATGAACAGCTCGATGAATATCCTCAATGAGTATCAGGCCGGCTTTGCCTTGGGCGAGAAAGAGTATTATCTGGATACGGACGAACAGACCACCGCTATCCGCGAGGCATACACCAAGCATGTGGAGCGTATGTTCGGTCTCTTCGGTTTTGCCGATGCCGCAGAACGCGCCAAGACCGTGCTCCGTCTGGAGACCCGCATTGCTACGGCCGCTTTCTCGAATGTCGAGTTACGCGACCCGCACGCCAACTATAACAAGATGAGTATCGCTGAGTTGCAGGAGTTGGTTCCGCAGATCGACTGGAAGGTCTATTTTGAGAATGTGGGCATTGCTCCGGACAGTCTTTCCGTCGGTCAGATACGCCATTTGCAGGAAGTAGGACGACTGTTGGCAGACGAGCCGTTAGAGGACCTGAAGACCCTATTCACATGGCAGGCTATTGACGGTGCCGCCAGCTATCTGACGACCGAGCTATACAATGCCAACTTTGATTTCTACGGCCGGGTACTGTCGGGTAAAGAAGAACCGAGTCCGCTATGGAAACGCGCAGTAGGTATTGTGAATGGCACGTTAGGCGAAGCGGTAGGACAGATGTATGTAGCCAAATACTTCCCGGAGGAGAACAAAGCCCGTATGCTGGCCTTGGTGAAGAATCTGCAGAAAGCGCTCGGTATCCGCATTGAGAACCTGACATGGATGAGCGATGAGACCAAGGCGAAAGCGCTGGAGAAACTGAATGCCATCACCATCAAGATCGGCTATCCCGATACATGGCGCGACTACACGGCATTGGATGTAGATCCGAAAGATACGTATTATGCCAATATACAGCGTGCCGCCAAGTTCGAGCAGGACTACAGCATGAGTTATTTGGGCAAACCGGTGGACAAGGCCAAATGGTATATGACGCCGCAGACCGTGAACGCCTATTATAACCCATCCTCCAATGAGATCTGTTTCCCCGCCGGTATTCTCCAATACCCGTTCTTTGATATGAGTGCCGACGATGCATTCAACTACGGCGCTATCGGCGTTGTGATCGGCCATGAGATGACCCACGGCTTCGATGACAACGGTTGTCATTACGACAAGGACGGCAATATGGTCAACTGGTGGACAGAGGCCGACAAAGCCGCCTTCGACGCACGTACAAAAGTGATGGAAGAGACCTTCAACCGCATTGAGGTGGCACCGGGCGTTCACGCCAACGGCAAATTCACCTTGGGCGAGAATATCGCAGACCACGGAGGATTGCAAGTATCCTATCTTGCTTTCTGTCTCAATGAAGAAGCCAAGCCGGAGGACGAACGTTTGAAGACCCGGGACGGCTTTACGCCGGCACAGCGTTTCTTCCTTGCCTATGCCAATGTATGGGCCGGTAATATCCGTCCGGAAGAGATTCTCAATCGCACGAAATCAGACCCGCACTCATTGGGCAGATGGCGTGTGAACGGTGCGCTACCGCAAATAGGCGCATGGTACGAGGCTTGGAATGTAACGCCGGAATCGCCGATGTACGTTGCTCCGGAGAACCGCGTTTCCATTTGGTAACATGAAAGAGTGAATGAAAAGGATTTTTATTATACTATCGGTATGCATCGCAGGCATGAGTGCCTATGCTGATGACGTACGCAAGCCGGATCTGCAGATAGCGGATAACACTTTCTTCGACCCCACGCAGAAAAAGGCGGAAGAGAGTGCCTACCATTTCGGCATGGAATACCGGATTGAAGCGGGCTACGTACAGCATGAGCAACGTACGCACGAACTATCGTATCCCCAGTTGTTCCTGCATGGCGCCCGCATCGGCGCCACCTTCACATTCCTGCTGCCCTTGCATTTCAGCATGCATACAGGATTGTTATATACCCTCACTTACGGCACCAACGAGCAGCACTGGCGCTCGATGTCCATCCAGTCGGTGCAGGAAGAGATTGTGACGCATAAAGTGCTGGAGCACAATCTGACAATCCCCGTGCGCGTATACTATACTATTCCTCTATGGAAGCAACTGAACCTGTTCTTCTATACCGGTCCGCAACTCCATATCGGCATTGCCGAAACGGATTATATAGAGACGGACTTGAGTGAAGGTACGCTGGCATGGCTTGCCGGTCAGGGTATCCCCACGCAAACGTATGACCGCATGAAAACGGACCGTACGCGCGCGAATATACAATGGGGACTCGGAGGAGGACTGGAATGGGACCGCTATCGCTTGCAAGCCGGTTATGATTTCGGATTGAACAATATGGCACGCTCTATCGGCGGCTACAAACGATATATGGCAGAATGGGGATGGTTTGTTTCCTTCTGCTACCGATTTTAACAGACACAACCCAATAAACAACAATAATCATTCGGGGAGCTTTTAGCTGAGAAATAAACCCGTAGAACTTGGGCAGGTAATGCTGCCAAAGGAAATTATGAAAAAAAACATTCTTTTGATCAACCAAGCATGGTTGATGCTTTTTGGCGCTTTCGCGCCGGTCATGTCTGCGCAAGTACGTGCGCAGCAGAATGTGGACACTTTGTCCACCAGTGATTTCAATCTTCAGGAGGTAGTGGTGAGCGCGCCTGTCATGCAATCCACCAACAGCAGACAGGAGATAAAGCATGAGGAGCTGAACCGTGACAACACGGGTCAGAACCTGCCGTACCTGCTGAACTCCGGCCCATCGATGGTCGTTACCAGCGACGACGGTCTGGGTGTCGGCTACACCTATTTTCACATCCGAGGAACCGACCAGACACGTATCAACATGACCATCAACGAAGTGCCGCTTAATGACGCGGAGAGCCAGGGTGTTTTCTGGGTAAACCTGACGGACATGGCGAGCGGAGTGAGTAGTCTGCAGGTACAGCGAGGTATCGGAACCAGTGCTAATGGCGGCAGTAGTTTCGGCGCGAGTGTCAACCTGAGGACATTGGACGCCTCTATTCCGGAAAGCGAACACCCGGGGCCCGTACGCGCCGAGTTATCATTCAACGGGGGTATGTACAATACTTTCCGCGAAGTGGTCAAAGCAGATGTCTATCTTGGCAACCGGTTTGAGAGAAAAGGAGCATGGCACATCGGCGGACGGTTCTCCAAAGTGAACTCGGACGGCTACATTGACCGAGCATGGTCAGACCTGCTCAGTTATCAAGGGGAGATTGGCTGGCAAAACACCAAGACAGCCGTTACTCTTACTGCCTTCGGAGGCAAAGAGAAAACCTATATGGCGTGGTACGGAGTGGATTATGCTACCGCCTATGGTCCCAATCGTCGCTATAATCCGGCTGGAGAATATATGGACAAAGACGGTAATACAACTTACTACGACAACCAGACCGATAACTACCAGCAGCACCATGTACACATGCACATTGGGCATCGTTTCAATACACACTGGACAATCTCCGCTACCGCCCATTATACCTACGGTACCGGATATTACGAAATGCTGATGGCGGACTGGAATACCTACGAAGCAGACAACATCACCCAAAAAGGATTGAAAAACCATTTCTACGGCGGTATTCTCACCACCAAATATGTGCATGAGAAAGTGGATGTACAGGCCGGTATCGCTTTCAACCGCTACGATGGTCTGCAATACGGCAAGATAGATACTACATGCGCCGGCAACGCGTTTATTCCGTATTATGAGGGTTATGGCGCCAAAATGGACGGAAACATATATGCCAAGGCCAATTGGCGAGTGCTTCACCACGGGCAGGAGAAACTGAGTCTTTACGGTGACTTTCAATACCGTTTGGTGGATTACCGGATTTGGGGTGAAAATGAAGAAACGAGTTATCTGGATGCCCCGGATGCGATTGACAAACATTATACATGGCATTTCTTCAACCCCAAAGCAGGCCTTACTTATGACAACCGCGGTCATCGCCTATCCGCCACTTTCGCGATGGCGCATAGAGAACCTACCCGCAATAATTTCGTTGCCAATGTAGCGCCGGAAGACCCTAAACCCGAACGCCTGTATGACTATGAGTTAGGTTACAGTTACTCTTCGCGAGGTGCCCTCAAAAGCGGCTACACTATTCCATGGACAATCGGATTGAACCTATACTTTATGGACTACGACAACCAACTCATCGCCACCGGTGATGTGAGCAGCGTTAACTATCTTATTACCAAAAATGTCAAAGACTCATATCGCTGCGGGGCAGAGTTTCAGTTTGGCGTAGAATGGACATCATGGTTCTCATGGAAAGGCAATCTGACATGGAGTCGCAACCGATGGAAAGATACGGACAACTGGCGCACTATATCTTTCTCACCGGACTGGACAGCAGGAAATATATTCAGTTTCCACCGTGCCGGCTTTAATGCAGACCTGCAGACCCTAGTAGTCAGCAGCCAATACCTCGGTAACTACGAAAACCCGGAGACCAAACTGAAGACATACACGGTAACAAACTTAATGATGTGTTACCAACTGCCCTTCCATAAACTCAAGAACGCACACAACATACCGGACATCACTCTGCGATGCCAGATCAACAACATGTTTGACAGCAAATACGTAAATAACGGAGGAACAGACGGAACCTATATCTGGTATTTTCCCCAAGCAGGCATCAACGTACACGCAGGATTTGTCGTGCGATGGTAGAAGCCAGCCAAGCGAGAAGAATAGCGCCCAAAGGTATCCACCCGAGGGCGTTTTTTGCGGCAAAAAAACCGGCCCATGGATTGGCTATCCAACCTATAGCAATCAAAATAGACGCCCATACAGCCACTACAGACAGGCCGATGAGGGTAGCCAGAAACGAACGGAAAGAGAAAAGATTCCTGTAAATCAGATACCCCCATACGGGGAGAATAAGAAATAATACGGAAGGAAGCCAATAAGACGCTATACCCAGCAATAACGCCACCTGAAAGCACTCCTCAATAGAATCGGTATGCCGCTGGATGCGACTGACAATTCGTATGCATATCAGCACCACCAGCGCAATGAGAAAACCGCTACAATAACGGGAAATGGAGAACGGTAAGTGGAAAACGGGGAGTAAGGGCACCAATGCACCACCTATTGCCAGCAGCCAAAAGACTGCCGGCAACAGATGATACAGCATATTTTGCGTGGCGCGGTTCACTCTATAAATCCTTTGCGGCGGAGCAGATGTTGCGGATCAGCCTCCTTACCGCGGAACTCCAAGTAAAGTTCCTGTGCATCGCGTGTACCGCCTTGCTCCAGCAAATGACGGAAGCGCTTGGCGGTTTCCTCGTCAAAGAGGTTTCCGGTCTCTTTGAATGCCGCAAAAGCATCAGCATCCAACACGGCCGCCCAGGTATAACTATAATAACCGGCTTCGTAACCCGTTGTGAAAATATGATTATAGAAAGTCGGACGGTAACGCACGATAATCTCGTCAATCATACCCATTTTCTCAAGGCTCTGTTTCTCAAAGGCATTCACATCGAGTCCTTCCGCACTTGTCAACTCATGGAAATCCATGTCAAGGATGGAAGCGGAAAGGAGTTCGGTGGTTACAAAACCCTGGTTAAACGCTCCGGCATTATTGATTTTCTCGATGAGTTCATCGGGAATAACTTCGCCCGTCTGATAATGGAACGCATAGGTCTTGAGCACTTCAGGTTCATAGGCATAGTTCTCCATAAACTGGCTTGGCAGTTCCACAAAATCACGCGGGGTGTTGGTGCCGCTCAGACTCTTATAATGTGCCTTGGACAGCAATCCATGCAGCGCATGGCCAAACTCATGGAAGAGCGTCTCCACATCGTCCATAGAGAGCAAAGACGGATTGCCGGCAGTAGGTTTGTTGAAGTTACCCACATTGATGATTACCGGACGATGATCCACTCCGTCTGCATCGATATACTGAGACAATATATTGTTCATCCAAGCTCCCGGACGTTTGCCGGCACGGGGGAAATAATCGGTATAAAGAATACCCACCAGCTCGCCGTCTGCATCGGTTACTTTGAATACTTCCACTTCCGGATTATAGACAGGCATGTCCTGAATCGGCTCAAACTGCAAACCGTACAATTTGGTAGCTACGCCAAAGGCTCCCTTACGCACATTATTGAGTTCGAAATAAGGCTTTATCTCTTCTTCATCCAGCGCATATTTGGCCTTGCGCAGTTTCTCGGCATAGAACCACCAATCCCACGGCTGGAGTTTCTCGCCGGGCTTATCCGCCTCCAGCAGTTCCTGCAAAGCCGCAGCTTCCCGTTTGGCGGCAGCCAAAGACGGCGCCCATACAGAAGCCAGGAAGGCATCCACGGTCTGATGGTTCTTCGCCATGCAATCCGCCAGGATATAATCGGCAGGGTTGTCATAGCCGAACAGTTTGGCTTTCTCTATACGCAGCTCCATCTCACGAACGATAACGGCTTTGTTGTCATTCTCGTTGTCATGGTTGGCGCGCGTAGTATAATCCATCAGCAGTTGCTTGCGCAACTCGCGGTTCTCGCAGTACTGAAGGACCGGAGTGAAGGACGTGCGCTTCGGAGTGAACAACCACTCACCCGGATGTCCGGCAGCCTCAGCCTCTTCCGCAGCAGCCGCTTTGGCACTCTCGGGAAGTCCGGCCAACTCTGCTTCGTCGGTAATGAAACGCTGACAGGCATTGGTCTCCGCGACCACGTTATTACCGAACTTCAAAGAGAGCAACGCCAATTCCTGGTTGATCTCTTTCAGGCGCTCTTTCTTGTCTTCCGGCAGGTTGGCGCCGTTATCGGCAAAGGCCTTGTATGTCTCGGTTACCAGACGCATCTGCTCGGCATTGAGTCCCAATTGCTCACGCTGTTCATAGACGAACTTCACACGTTGGAAGAGTTTGTCATTGAGGATAATACCGTCGCTCAATTCACTCAACATCGGACTCACTTGCTCGGCAATGGCATTCATCTCATCATTACCATCCGCTTCGAGCACATTGAAGAACACACCGGATACACGGTCTAACAGCAGTCCGGCACGGTCGAGTGCCACAATCGTATTTTCGAAAGTCGGCTCAGCTTCGTTATTCGCGATAGCCTCCACTTCCGCTTTCTGCTCCGCAATGGCAGCCTCGAAGGCAGGAACGTAGTGCTCTAATTTTACCTGGTCAAAAGCAGGTACCCCAAAAGGAGTCTGAGGTTGTTCCAACAAGGGATTGGTGCGGTTACAAGCCAATAAACTCATAGTTATTGCTCCTAATAAAAATACTTTAGTTTTCATTGTTTTTTACTTTATCGGATTTAATACGTACATTTTTCTCCATGGATGCTTTGATCATCTTCCGCAACTCCAAAGATTGCGAATCGGCTTTCTGATACCAGTGCGGACGGAAGTCCTGTGCGAACTTGCATTTGGCCAGTTTGATTTGCAGGTCATCTACATTACCGCCCACATGCACGCCCAAATAAATCGGCTTGAGCACATTGATATCATAATCGAACGTCATATCGGTCTTGTGGCGTCCGCCCAAGGCAACCATGTAATTATCCATGGATACACAAAGCGGATAGACATCTATCTCATTCTTATAGACGGTTATCTCCGCATTGAGCGAGTCTATCTTATTCTCCGTTTTCTTATTGAACATCAGGAGTTTGCTGATTTTCGAGAACGTCTCGCCATCCAACACCACCAGATCTGTACCGGTCAACGAAGCAGCTCCGCGCAGGGTACTCATCTTGGGTTGGTACTGACTGTTCAGATATGTCTCAGCAGCCAAATGGAAATCCGCCTCTCCTTTGAAAGAAGTAAGCATCGGCACCATCTCCTGAAGATTCGGAATCATCGCGAGCAGCTCGTCAATCTTCACATCCACCATATGGTAGTCCAAGCCCATATACAGGTGATTGCGACGCGGGGTACGATAGATAGCTGTCAACTGCAGTTTGGCTGCATGGCAGACAAATCCGACCTCATCCAAAATCAACTTGCCGTCTTTCACATAAAGTCCTCCCTTCAGGTCTTTCGCCACCTGGTTAAACACCTCTATCACGCGGATGTGGGTATTGAGCGCGAGATTGACATCGGTCGGCACGAGGAACGGCTCTGTCTCCGGTTTATCCGATGCAGGCTCTGCAGGCTTGGCTGCTTCTACTTGCTCTGTCGCCGGTTTCTCTTCCGAACCGCTATCCGCACTGAACCAGGTCAGCAACTGGTTGGCATCGCAGTGGTCCGAAACGATATCCAGTTCGCCTTCCAGAATAGTATCATGACGGAACCATTTGCCGATATTACGCACATTTCCTTTGAGGTTCAGATCAGAACGTCCCAGTTCGACACGGGAGTTCTCAATATTCATCTCACGATTAGAATAACCGAACTCGATAGAAGGGATCTTTACCGTTTCCGGCAAGCGATCCGGTATATTCAACTCACCTTTCTTCAAATTCACTTTAAGGCGCGGATTCCATTGCAGCAGTATATTCTCCTCGTTGGGTTTGTAGTGCGCCCCTGCTTCTATATCCAGCACACCGGTCTTGGCACTCAGTTCATTACCCATCTGCACATCCGAGGCTTGG
Source organism: Paludibacteraceae bacterium (assembly GCA_017478035.1). Taxonomy (GTDB): domain Bacteria; phylum Bacteroidota; class Bacteroidia; order Bacteroidales; family Paludibacteraceae; genus Colicola. Next base: position 20,817 of record JAFVHA010000050.1, read on the forward strand.
GTATTCAGTTTGGCACGCAGCACAGGAACCGATTTATCCTTACGGCCGCCACTGACAGAGGCTTCGATATGGCTTGCCTTGAGATCGGCTTTGATATCCTTGAAGAAACCGGTAAGCGCCTGATAATCCAGCTTGGTACGCAGCACCGGCATAATCGTCGTATCTTTGGTGTTATACTCCACATAGGCATCAAGATGAGGAGCAGCGACAGTAGCGCCGATCGAATCCATGGAGAACTCCAGAGGGTGCTCCGTTTGCAGCGCCACAGCGGCATACAGAACCGGATTCTTGGAGAGTACGTTTCCCGCCTCCAACTGAATAGCCGATTTCTTAAGCGCCGCTTTCAACGGCATCGCCATCTCGAAGTCCACCTG
>JAFVHA010000051.1 GCA_017478035.1 Paludibacteraceae bacterium
CCCGAGAACTTCGTTCTTTGAAAAAAGCGTGCAAAGGTACTGCTTTTTTATGATATGTGCAAATATTTTCGCAATTATTTTACAAAAAAATGCAAAATAGGTGCATTTTAGCAGTGCTTGATGATATAATACGGTATATTGCGCGCCTCTATCTCCGCTTCGTATCGTGCAAAAAGTTCTTGGCGTATCTCATTCGAACCGTTGTACCTTGCCGGATCCGGTTCCCAAGGAATATCCGGGTAAGTAAGCAGATACACGTCCATCGGATAGCGTATTATCGCCTCATTCAACCAATCCGGTACTTGCCCGAAAGCATAGTCGAACCAGACTTTCGTCACGATAAGATCGGTGTCGAAAAAGGCTATTGGCTTTTGGCTATTGGCTATTAGCTCCATCTCCTCGACTTGATGCTTCGCTATTTGACACAGCTCGTCGTAGGTGACCTCTTTTGAGCCTTTGCGCTCCACGTACTCGCGCGCGTACTCGGGCACGTACGTTCCTTTATATCTTTTGGACAAATAGCGCGCCAACGTACTCTTGCCGGTACTCTCAGGGCCGATGATAGCGACTTTGAACACGGGTTATGGGTTGTTACGGGTTTAGCGGGTGAGCATCAGTTTGAGGTTGATACCTACGTTATCCGCCTTGACAGGGTAGGAGGATGAGATGAGCGGCGTAGTGCCCTGATGATCATAGAAAAGCTGGATATTGATTTTCTGGCTCAGTACGTAGTCCGCACTCACCTTGATTGCAAACACTTTATTGCCCGACGAAGCCTGCGTCAGGCCTTCTTCAATCTTACGCAGCAGCATCTTTACATCCTTATAGGAGAAGTCCACTTGCAGTTTGAGGTCATTGCTGACGCGTTTCTCGCTACCATCGCGCCGTTTGGAAATAAAGCCGAGGTTCTTAATCGTATAACCACCTCCGACGACGTACTCGTTCGTATGACCTTCGGTCAGTTGGACAGAGGTCACATTGAGCGTCAGGTTACGTTGTTTGCGATATTCGGCTTTGAGGTTGAGACTGTTCTTCATCGTGAGGTTGAGTCCGATGAGCGGCGAGAAAGCCTCCGTGAGCGAGACATTGCTGATGTCATATGCCGAACTGGGTTGCGGCATGTCTGTAGTCACGTCACGCACGAAACCGACCTGTTTGTTCTCGTTCACACCTACCCATGTGGAGTAACTGCCGAACGAACCGATAGCGTACTTACAGGTGTACGCATGGGTGAGGGTAACGGATTTGAAGTGGTCTTTTATCCACGGCAGTTTGCCTAATCCGTCGAAGGTGACGGACCAGTTAGGCAGCATGCTTAATATGCCCATGAAGGGGTTTAGACTGATCTTATTCGCACTTCGTCCGGTGTAGGCCGCAAGGAAGGCAGGTACGAGCACATCCGCGGAGCTGTTGCTGATGCGTCCGTGTACTTTCGGGTCGTATTTCTTGCCCGCCATCGGTGTTCCGCTCAGGAAGCCTCCGTCCGGTATGGTGACGCCCGTATATTGGTCTTGCACACGTTCCGTAAGGGTCTTTCTATTCTCCAAGAACTGCTCGAAAGCACTATTGGCAAAGTTCTCCTCCTGTTTACCGACGCGGCTGAACATGGTTCCTATCGCCACCTGGGTGATGTTATACGATCCGGTGGTGGTCTCCTGCGGCGTGCCGTAACTGGAGATGATAGAGGTGGACGTAGCCATATATCGTTTGCCGTTTAATTGGATCTTCAGTCCGGGAAGCGGTTCGAGCGTCAGTTTGACATCAATATCGGAAGTGTGCGCCCGGATGGAGGGTTGTACAACAGAAGTGTCGGCAGAGAGCCAATGATGCTTCATGGCGCGCTCCATCATGTTATCCGGAATGAAACCGAATGCAAAATCAAAGCCCGGTGCGTATGCTCCGTCCACTCTGCGCTGCCCCATGAAGCCGGCTTCCGGCATGAAGCCCGTCAATGTCATCGAGTTGGTCTCACGATACGTGATTTGCAGGCGGCGTATCATCGTACCGAGGTACGCAAACATATCGCCTGTAATCTGCGTCGGTGTACGCTCGTTCGGGTCTTTGGTGGACACGGTAATAGAAGCGTTGGCGCAGTCTACTTTCGAGGTGATGTTGACTTTTGTATTATCAACGGACTTGAACGAAACAGGAATCTTCTTTCCCGCCGAGTCAGTCACGGCAATATTGAGCATCTCGCTGTTGAGCCGGTGGGTTACTTCGACGGCTTCGCCTTTCTTGAGTGCCACGGTCTGGGTGTATGTCTTGGGTTTGAAATTCCTTTTCCCTCCTCGTCCTGAGTAACGCTGCGTCATCTGCTTCCAGTATTTCGATTGACCGTACCAATTCTCGAAATTGATACCTCCGTCCACTTGCCATGATTGGGTTGAACTGACGGTATTACCCATGTCCTCTCCCTCCATCGTGGATGCTGTGCGGGTCCAGTTATAATTGGCGTTATAGGAAGCGTTCGCCGTGAGTGCATCCATATACGGGATGCGGTTGAGCGGTATATTCCAGCTGGCGGTAAAAATCTGCTGGTAAGCGTACGGTTTGCCCCAACGACCCAACGAGCGCTTGATGGTGTCTTTCCATGCTTCGTACTTGTCATGGTTGAACTCGGCATCAAAATAGCGGTCGGTCAATATCTCCGGCGTATATTTGCCTTCGTCAATAATGGCGTTGTACGAAGACTGGAAACTGAACTTCATGTTCTTGGTCAGGTCGTATTTGAAGTCCACGTTACGATCCCATGTGAAGTCCTTGCTGAAGGTAAGATCCAAGTTCGTACCGGCGTCTCCCGTCAAGTCACGCATCTTCATATGGCTGAAGGTACGGTGCATATTCGTGTTGAAGCCCCATGACTGCGGCAGATAGTAGAAATTCAATTCCTTGAGCACTTTGACTTTCTGCACCTTCTCCACTTTTCCGAACGGCTCCCATGGTTGCGGGTTGAAGTTATACGCATATTGGAAGCTACCCTTATGGTCGGTGGTGTAGTTCGTTTCCATTTCGGGCGAGTGCTCCGCTTGTTTGTTATAGGACGCGGAGATGGCGAAGTTCGCCGGGTCGTAGAACATATCTTTCTTCTTGGAGTGGATATCCACTTTCAGATTCGATACTGAGAAGGACGTGGACTCATGGACCGTATTGGTCATCTTCTTGATCGAGTCTTTCTCGGCCTTGGAATCGTAGGTGCTCAAGGTCTCGGATAACTTGACATCGGTATCGAGCGGGTCGTACTCAGGAGTCGTCACCTCTTTGCTATATGCCACATAAAGCGGCATCTGTATCTTCGCCGGTTCCGGGAACAGACGTCCACCTTCGAGTGCCGCACTCACGGATATCTGATAGAAATTATCCATGTTACGATCCATGACATTGGACTCAATCGATCCATAGCCGGCGGTCTCCAGATGTCCGGCAACGTTGACTTGTGCGATGTCGCTGATAGCGAGCGAAGCGTTTGCCATGGCCGCTACACCGCCTTTCTCGTTGAACTGGCTGAGACGAAGCTCATTCACCCAAACCTCGCCGCTTGCCTTATGCTGGCCGTTGTTACGGACACCAATCATGATGGTGGATATCTCTTCAAGGGTCGGATTACCGAGCACCGTGATTTTATTTTGCGGTTTGTCGTTCGCTTCATCGTATGTGACGTACGGGATCGTGTTTCCGACTCCTTCGTTGCCGGCTCTCCGGGCTTTATTACGGGACGTCTTGGCGTTGGTGAAGACAGACAACGGGAAATCAAACATATTCTCTTCCGGCCATACCTTGGCACGATCGACTTCCGACTCGTTGTTGTACATACCCGGTTGGGTCAGTTTGAGCGGAATCTCATATTCATAATAGTTATTCCGCAAGTCGCTACCCATTCGGATAAAGCAGGTCAGGTCGTCATCCTTGAGGTTGGGGTCCAGATCGCTCAGTTTCTCAGCATGGACGAACATCTGCAGGTTCTTATACTGCCGCATGTCATATCCTGTGTTCTTGTACATGGCTCGCGCGTCATGTGGCGCGAGGTTGGAGACGCGGAGTACCATCGCCTGCTCGTTCTGGGCGATGAGTTGTGCTTGTCCCGGGTCCGTCTGGCGGCTTACACCCGGCGGCAGGACGTAGTTAATCGGCGTACGTGTGCTGTTCTCTTCGATATTGACGGTCTGAACGTCAATTGCTCCGGTATTCGTTTCCGGTGTACCGACAGGCGCCAAGTCACGGGTGTATTGCCTCCATTCGCCGCGCACGAGATCCAGCGTTGCAAAACGGAGGTATGCCTCTTGCTCGCACTCCGTCATGTACATACGCATGAAGCGAATCGATTTCCAGTTACGGATGGCACCTACGCGCTGCATGGTAGCGCTGTCACCGCGGAGAGGAATCTTAAACTGATACCATGCCACATCCACCGTCTCGCCGTTACGAAGCGTTACTTTGCGTATTTTCTTCTCCGTGATATGCTGTTTGCCTACTTCCAGCATGTCCCAACGAAGACGTACCTTGTACTCATAGTATTTCTCGTACTCATTGAGAGTGTTATCGAGGTTGATGTCTTCGACATCCGGCGTGAGGGTGGCGGCGGTACCGTAACTCTCGGACTGCTGTTCGGTGGCCGGTGAGTTACCCTGTGTACCATTGTAATGTTTATAGCGGTTGAGGATGGATACTTCCTGATCATCAAAGTCCGTACCGCGGTAGAAATGGAAGTTATCTCCGGCAGGGTCATTGAGCGGCGAGAAAGCATCTCTTGCCCAACGCGAGAGTACATCTGCGTTCATCTTCGCCCGCAAGGTATCCACATAACTGCGATAAGCCGGCCATGTCTTCTCTTGGTCGTCATTCAATCCGTCGAGACCGATATCCTGTTTCTCGCGTGAACCGGTTTCGTTGCTGAAGGCGGTAACGGTACTGGTGGTACGCGGTATACGTCCCCAGAACGAGTTCTCTACGCGTCCTTCGTCGGTATCGGAGACAGGCATACCGTGCTCAAACGATTTCTTACCGTCCCGCAAGATATCTTCGCTGATATCACCGAGGTTGAAGTATAAGTAACCGAGGTCGTAGTGCTCCGGATCCGTCAGTTCCGGGTTAGTAAGTGTAGGATCCATCAGCCAGAACTGGATATACTCGATGTTGGCTTTCTCGAAGTCGGTCGTCTCCAACCGGCGCATCATACCTCCCCAACGTGTCTTTGGGTTAGTCAGTTTACCGTCGGGTCCGAGTTCTTTCGCGCTGATGTTGTATTGTCCGCGTTCCTCGGGATAATAAGCGAGGTTGAGTACCGGCAGTTTGGTATCCACGTTGCTGGCTTCCTGCCGATTCGGGTAAATCTCGTCCTGATAGACGATACGGGTACGATGGTCGCTGAGGGCTGCCAGGTCATTACGGATATGGTCGGGCGTGTTCGTCTGCGGATAGCCGAAGATAGGATCGACGCTATACCAGGCCAGGTGGGCACGGTTCTTATTATATGACGCCGTATCCTTTGGGTTGAATCCCGCTGCGTCCAGTAGTTTCTTAGGCGTGGAAGCCAGGAACCAGTAACTGGGATAATGTACGTCAATATTAGTCGTCGTACTCTCGAAATCGTCAATATACGCCGTTCCTGCCGTACCTACGTCACGGGTATGACCGGGAATGAGGTGGGCAAACTCGGCATTGATAGAGAAGGTAGAAGGAGCCGTTGCTGTTACCCAAGGAATCTTATCCACGGCATTGGTAAGCCATTGGAGTTCCGTCTTCCAACTGGCGTTGACACCCCATATGGTGTTTGCCAAAGGCTCGGAGCCCATATTCACTTTGGTTGTGAGCGGTCGCTCGCGCAAGTGCATGATGGTACCGCCGACTACGAGGTCTTTGGTGAACTCATATTCGAGGTGGGCCCCGAAGAGTGACTTACGCTGCATGAAGAAATTGTTCTGGCTCTCGAGTTTAACATCTACATTCGTGCCGGACTCCAAGATGGAGGTGTTGAGAATTGTCACCGTTCCCATGGTGTAGTCCACCGTGTAGTCCACGTTCTCGACGAGGGTAGCACCTCCGGCTGTGACGGTAACCGAACCGCGTGGTACATTCATCGCTCCAAGACGTATCTCACTACTGTTCGTTCCTTTGTATTTACCGGTCAGGCGGAATTTATTCTTCTCGCTCATCTCCTGCGCTACCACCAAGGTGGAGTCGTATAGTTCCTGGAAGCAATATTTCTTCGCAAGCGCGGTTCCTTCGCCGCCTAACTGTTTGGCCAAATGGCTACCGAAAGGTTCCAGCACAGGGAAGATGATCTTACCCGTAGCCGATTGAATGGTAAGTCCTTCGACAAAGTCGAACCGTCCATCCGGCGATGCGTTGTGTTTCTGGTCGAGTCGGTCCAAGTTCATTACCCGGATAAGTTGCTTGCCGTTGATAGGTCCTTCAGAGAGGTACTGCATGTCGGTACCGACAGAGTCATTGCGGTACATCACGTACAGTTCGAACTTATCGGAGTTGATGCTGGTTGCGCCGAGTGAGTACACGTTTTTCATCATGAGGTCCCATGTGCCTCGTCCTTTCTGCGAAGGAGCATTGGCACTGGATTTCAGCATCTTCAAAGCCAAGGCATTCGGAGTGCGTAATTCTTCATTCGCATCGGTAGAGAACTCACCGACTTGATAAACCTGACCGTTGTAGGTGTATTCGTAAGCTACGGCGAGTACCTCGTCCTGGTTGAGTGCTGATTTGAGGGAGATGAAACCGAGGGCACTATTCAGTGTATATTCGCTGCTGGTCAGCAGTCGTGCCGACTCAATCTTCTCATAGTCCACGCCTCCTTCCATGCCGTTCAGACCATCCAAGGAAGTACTGGTCTGGTCAATCTGGCGGAAGTTAGTGGACTGAATATCGGTGTATAGCGTGTTGGTCTTGTTATCGGGCGCCGGTTTCTGATCCACTCCCCAGTTGAGTTGGGTATGCTTGCTGGTTTCACCCAGGTCGGTGAAGGCAACGATATTACGTGCCTGATCATAGGTACCGCGCTTGTTGGTAATCCACACTTCGATCTTGTTTATCTGTGCACCGGAGGCGATATACGGCACAGTGGACATCGCTTTTTCAAAGTTATCACGGAAGAAATGGGAAAGGAAGAAATGCCGGTTCTCATCGTAGTTATCTCCGGCGATATCGAACTTGGACATCTGGGCACCTCCCTGACTGCTGACAGACTGCGCTTCGCTGTTCTGCTGGCTGATGAGGGCTTGGATCTTGAACTTTCCGAACTTGAGGTTAGCCTTGATACCAAAGAGTGCCTGGCTGCCTCGGATGAGGGATGACGGCAGATCCATCGTTACGTTTCCGGCTTCGATGGACTGAATGATATCGTCTTCCTCGCCTTTATAGTTGATTTTGATATTTTGCTGGTCGAAGGAGAAAGAGGCCTCCGTATTGTAGGACATGTTGAAGTTCAACCGCGTACCCACCTTACCCTGTATGCTCGCCTGAATTTTCTCATCGAAATCGAAGATATTATTGTTGCGCGCGCGCGGCGTAAGCGAAGGATTGGCGATATATTGATGCTTGAATCCGAAGAGCAGTTCGGCACTACCTTGCATCTTGAGTTGCACACCTCCGGGACCGAATACTTTGTCAGCAGGACCAATGTTGAACTTCATGTCGGTGATGTCGAACTTGCGTTCGTTATTATGTTCCACCTCACCGATTTTCTGCTGCCAGTATTTATGCATAATCTGTCGCTCGGCGTACTGGTTGTATTCCTCCTGCGTGAGCATGTACGGCATGGTGATCTCGTTCTCGCCGAGGCGGGTACGTATGATATAGGTGCCTGATTCGGGTTGATACTCCACGGTGGTGGTGATATTCTCCGGATCGTTGAGGTCCATGGAGGAGTGAGGCTGAGTCAGTTCACCGTAGTTCTGCGCCCCCAGTTGTTTGACGTTCGTCGGCGCCCAGAAAGCGCTGTCTGTTTCGGTCACAAAATCGGCTGCATCTTCCGGTGTGAGAGGTTCATCGCCTGTTTGTGCCTCCGCAGCGTTATTGGCCCGTGTGCGAGCAGCCCGAGCGGCCTCCTGCCGTTCTTTCTCCGCTTGTTCCGCACGTTTTTCGGCTTCCCGTTCTTCTTTCTCTTTCGCTTTCTGTGCCCGCTCTTCTGCCACCAGTTCCTTCAAGGTCTTAGGCCTCTGACGAAGCGGTGCCGTCTCCGGTGTGGATGGCTCTTGCGCTACGATAAGGAGCGGAAGCAACAGGAAGATTACTATGTGAAAGAATTTTTTCAAATGATTCGAATATCGGGGTATTACAGCATTTTAAGTGCCTCTCGGATGACGGCTTCCACTTTGAGGGTGGGGGCGGCTTTGAGAATCTTATCCACTGCTTTTGCACTCGCGTTCGCCGGGAATCCGAGCATGGTAAGCGCACTGACGGCTTCCGTTTTGGTACCGTTCTCAGCTTCTTCGAAGGCCATCGGCAGTTCAGTAGGATCACCACCCATGTCGAGTTTGATGGCTTTGTCTTTGAGATCCACGATGATGCGTTGTGCCGTTTTGGGACCAAGACCTTTCACTTTTGCCATTCCTTTGGAGTTGCCCGTAGCGATGAGCATTCGCAGTTCTTCTCCGGAGAAAGCGGACATGATCATACGTGCTGTGGCAGCACCTACGCCGCTAACCGTCATCAGCAGTTCGAACAATTGTCTCTCCGTCCGTACCGTGAAACCATATAACTCGTGGGCATCCTCGCGGATCACCTCCGTGATGAATAACTTCACTTCTTTCTCTTCGCAGCCCACCAAGGCCGAATAAGTAGGTAACGTGATAGCGATATAATAACCCACACCAGCCGCCTCTACGATAGCCGTCGTAGGGTTCAAATCCGTCAATATTCCTTTAATATATTCAATCATAACACACAAAAAGCCCGCAAAGATACAATAATTTTTTTAAATACACAAGTGCGCGCGCTTTTTTATCAAAAAAAGTGCTCTTTTTCGTAAATTTTCCAGTTGATGTTTTGGAGATTCAATTATTTGTAGTATCTTTGCACGCTAAATTAGGTATACTATGCAACGAACGGAAATATCGACTTTAGGTGAGTTTGGATTGATAAAGCGTTTAACCGGAGATTTGAAACCGGTTCAGCCGAGCACTTTGAAAGGAGTAGGGGATGATTGTGCGGTGATGGACTTTGGGAAAGTACAAGGGGACAAAGTACAAAGTACAAAGGACTTGCGGGTGCTGATGACAACGGATATGCTGTTGGAAGGCATTCATTTCAATCTGGAGTACGTGCCGCTGAAGCACCTGGGTTACAAGGCGGCGGTGGTTAATTTCTCGGATATCTATGCGATGAACGGTACACCGACGCAGATCACGGTAAATCTGGGTATCAGTAAGCGGTTCTCTTTGGAGGATATAGAGGCTCTCTACGCGGGCGTGCGTCTGGCGTGTGAGCGCTATGGAGTAGATATCGTAGGCGGCGATACCTGTGCGTCGATGACCGGCCTGACCATCAGCATCACCTGTCTGGGCGTGGCGAAAGAGAAAGATATTGTCTATCGCAACGGCGCAAAATTGAATGACCTGATTTGCGTGAGCGGCAACCTCGGTACGGCGTATATGGGATTGCAGTTATTGGAAAGAGAGAGGATAGTGGGAGACGACAAGAAAGCCCAAGATGCTTTTGAAGGCAAGGAATATTTGTTGGAGCGGCAGTTGAAGCCTGAAGCAAGACGCGATATCTTAGAGGCGCTGCGCAAAGCCGGCGTTAAACCCACGGCGATGATGGATGTGAGTGACGGTCTCTCGTCGGAACTGATGCATATATGCTCGCAGAGCGGCGTAGGATGCTGCATCTATGAGGACAAACTGCCGATCGACTATGAGGCGGCGGCGCTGGCGGAGGAGATGAATCTGAATATCGTCACTTGTGCCCTGAATGGCGGCGAAGACTATGAACTGCTCTTCACCTGTTCGCTTGACGACTACGAGAAACTCATTCTTATCGAGGATCTTTATATCATCGGTCATATCACCAAACCCGAATACGGCTGTAACCTCATCGGCAGAAACGGTGAAGAGTTGGCGCTCAAAGCGCAAGGGTGGAACGCGTTTGGGAGTTAAAAATTGAAAGTTGAAAGTTGAAAATGATTAAGTTTTCTATAATTATACCGGTTTATAACCGGCCGGATGAAGTGGAGGAACTGCTGGCGAGTCTGACCAAGCAGACCGACAAAGACTTCGAGGTACTGGTCATCGAGGACGGCTCGAGTGTGCCGTGTGACGCCGTATGCAAGCGTTACGAGAAAGAACTCGACCTGCATTATTACTTCAAACCCAACTCGGGGCGCAGCGAGACGCGTAATTACGGTATAGCACGTGCAACCGGCGATTGGTTCATTATCTACGACTCCGATGTTATAGTGCCGCCGCAATATATCGCTACGGTGCGGGCAGAGCTGGCGAAACAACCGGAGGTAGATTGCTACGGCGGACCGGATGCCGCGGACGACAGTTTCAGCGATGTGCAGAAAGCCATCAACTACTCGATGACTTCGATCATGACCACCGGCGGCATCCGGGGTGGTACGAAAAACAAAAAGAAATTCTCGCCGCGCTCCTTTAATATGGGTATCTCACGTCGTTGTTTTGAGACCGTAGGAGGGTATAAGAATATGATCGGCGAAGACATAGACCTCTCTATCCGCATCCAGCAGGCAGGGTTCGAGACCACCCTTATCCCCGAGGCCTACGTCTATCATAAACGCCGCGTGGACCTGAAGAAGTTCTTCCGGCAGGTGAATACGTTTGGTAAAGGCCGTGTCCTCTTGGGCGAACTGCATCCCGGTTCACTCAAACCGGTGCATCTGCTGCCGGCTGCGTTTGTGATAGGTCATATAGGACTCGTCTTTGCAGCAATCGCGTTATTGGTCATCAGCCTTGTGACGGAGGCTTTCAGCCCGTGGTGGGCGATGCTCTGTCTCGCGCCTATCGCGTTATTTGTGATCGGCGTCTTCTGCGAGTCGCTCGTCAAGAACAAATCGCTCAAGATCGCCTTCCTCTCCATCGCCACGGCTTATATTCAGACCTTTGGTTACGGAACGGGTTTCCTCGGCGAGTGCATCAACCATAAAGCCCGTAAAGCTAAACAGGAAGAGCTTTACAAATGATGAAATGATAAAATGATGAAAATGATAATATGAAAAAGATTTTAGTTACAGGAGGTGCAGGGTTCTTGGGTTCGCACTTATGCGAAGCGCTGCTCAAACAGGGGAATGAAGTGATCTGCATGGACAATTATTTTACGGGCAGCAAGTCGAATATCATTCATCTGCTCAACAACCCCTATTTCGAACTCTATCGCCATGATGTGACCATGCCGGCACACGTGGAGGTGGACGAGATATACAATCTGGCTTGCCCTGCTTCTCCTATCCATTATCAGTATGACCCTATCAAGACCATCCAGACCTCTATCATGGGTGCGATCAACATGTTAGGAATCGCTAAACGCACTGGAGCCAAGATCCTTCAGGCTTCTACCAGTGAGGTGTACGGCGACCCGCACGTACATCCGCAACCCGAGGAGTACTGGGGTAACGTCAACCCGATCGGTATCCGGTCCTGTTACGACGAGGGCAAACGCTGCGCGGAGACGCTCTTCTTCGACTACCATCGTCAGAACAACGTCCGCATCAAGGTCATTCGTATCTTCAACACCTACGGTCCGAACATGCACCCGAATGACGGTCGTGTCGTATCGAACTTCATCGTTCAAGCTTTGAAAGGCAAGGATATCACGATTTATGGCGATGGAAGTCAGACCCGTAGTTTCTGCTACTGTGATGACCTTATCCGCGGTATGATTGCGATGATGGGTACTCCGGATGAGATCACGGGTCCTATCAATCTGGGTAATCCGAACGAGTTTACTATCAAGCAATTAGCAGAATTGGTGATTGAGTTGACGGGCGCTAAATCGCAGATTATCTATGAGCCGTTGCCTTCTGATGACCCGACACAACGTCAGCCAATTATTGACAAAGCAAAGGCCATCTTAGGCTGGGAACCGACAGTACAACTACGCGAAGGATTAGTGAAGACGATTGAATATTTCGACAAGAAATTAGCGAATGAAAAATAACAGATCACAGATATCAGATCTCAATCCATCGGTAAAACTCTTCTTGACCGATGTGGACGGCTGTATGACCGATGGAGGTATGTATTACACCGCTGAAGGCGAGGTGATGAAGCGTTTTTGTGTGTATGACGGTATGGGTATGGTTTGTCTGCAGCAGGCAGGTATCCCTTGTGGGATTCTGACCTCTGAGAACTCGCCTATTGTCAAGGCGCGTGCAGAGAAACTCAAATTGAAGTACCTGTATCTTGGAGTGGGGAGTAAAGTGAACGCTGATTGTCTGACCAAGTTGCAAGCTGCACAACAGATATGCGACGAGTTGGGAATCGGGATGGAAGAGGTTTGCTTCGTGGGCGATGATATCAATGATGTGGAGTTGCTGAGCAAGGTGGGTTATCCGTGTTGTCCGCCTAATGCACGTTCGGAAGTAAAATGTGTTCCGGGAATCCGTGTGTTGAAGACACCGGGTGGTCAAGGTGCAATTCGGGAAATAGCCGACGCAATACTCGCAGAGATTGGAAATTGTTAATGCATTATTAAAAATGGAAGACAAATCGATTATTAGGAAGGCGGCGGAGTGTCTCAGACAAGAGGCTGATGCGATAAAGAACCTCATCCCTCGTTTGGGTGATGATTTTATTCGTGCCGTGAAATTGATTCGTGACTGCAAAGGAAAAGTGGTGGTAACAGGTGTCGGAAAATCCGGGCATATCGGATCGAAGATTGCCGCCACACTGGCAAGTACGGGTACGCCGGCATTCTTCTTGAATCCGCTGGATGCTTATCATGGTGATTTGGGCATGTTGGGCTCGGATGATCTGTTGCTCGCTATTTCGTATTCGGGTGCGACGGAAGAGTTATTACGATTCTTGCCGCTTATTCAGGACAAGCATATTCCGATTATAGGCATGTCGGGCAATCCGTCTTCGCTTCTCGCGCAAAATGCGGACGTACATCTGGATATCTCGGTAGAGCGTGAGGCCGACCCGTTGAATTTAGTACCTACTTCGAGTACGACGGTTACATTGGCTTTGGGCGATGCGCTGGCTTGTGCTCTTATTGAAGCGGCTCATTTCCAACCGACTGATTTTGCGATGTTGCATCCGGGCGGAGACCTCGGGCGTAAGCTATTGGCTAAGGTGGAAGATGTGATGTTCTCGGAAAACCTGCCCATCGTGACTCCTGATTCCCCGATGAGCGAGGCTATTCAAGTGGTGACCAGCGGTAAGTTAGGATTGGGTGTCGTGGTAGATAAAGTACAAAGTGACAAAGTACAAAGTACAAATGGGCGTTTAGTAGGTATCATTACTGATGGTGATATCCGTCGGGCGATGCAGCGACTTGGAAAGGCTTTCTTCGATGCGAAAGTAGAGCAGATAATGTCTCGTAACCCTAAAACTATCAATCAAAACGCGAAGATTGTAGAAGCCGGTGAGACGATGAATCACTATTCGATTCACTCGCTGATAGTGGTAGATGAGCACGAGCGTGTTGTGGGTGTGATAGACTCGTTCTCCTGCTTGCCGGGTACGCGTTTCTATCATTGAGGGTAGGAGATCGTAAGGGCAACAACCAAAGAATAACTAAAGAACAACTAAAGAATAACTAACGATTGGAAGGGAATTGATCTTTGGTTGTTGGCTTTGGTTGTTAGAAATTGGAGATTGGAGATTGAAAAAATGACATGAGACAATTGAGACAGTTGAGACAGTTCTTAGCCGCAAGGGCACGATTATTTGAGATAGTTGGAGAGAAAGTGTCTCAAGAGTATCAAGAATCTCATGCAAAAAAACGACATGACAAAGTTGACCAAGTGAGGTTCACGAATTAACTGAATTAAACGAAAGTTGGTCAAGATGGTCAAAATGGTCATGCAAATTTTTATAAGCCGGATGGCATCCGACACAACGGACATAGAAAAAAAAGATTTGGCACAGTTGACACAGTTGGCACAGTTGATGGAAGTGTGCCAAGAATGCCAAGAGTGTCATGCAAATTTTTTAGAAAGAAACTAAATAGGTTGATATGGGTGGCAAAATAGTCTTTGTTATTCAAGCGAGATTGGGGTCGACAAGAATGCCGGCAAAGATAATACGGCCGTTCTATAGGGGACGAAGTATTATTCAATTGTTATTGGAGAAATTGAAACAATTTGCTGAATGTGATATAGTATTAGCTACACCTCAGGATAGTTCCAATGATTTGTTGGAGCAGATTGCAACAGAAGCCGGAATAGGATGTTTTCGAGGGAGCGAGAATGATGTGTTGCAGCGTTTTATAGACGCAGCCGAGAGTATAAATGCCAAGCGAATCATTCGCGTATGTTCGGATAATCCTTTTTTGAATGAGAAAGCGATAGAACAACTATTAGAAAAAGCAGAGAATAGTTCTGCCGATTATATCAGTTTTTGGGTAAACGACACACCGAGTATCAAGACGCATTTCGGATTCTGGACTGAGTATGTGACGTTAGATGCATTAAAAAGAGTCGGAGAATTAACGAGCGAGAGTTTATACCATGAGCATGTGACCAATTACATCTATACTCATCCGGAGAAATTTGCGATAGAATGGCTTCCGACCACCACATGTTTGGAAGGAAGAAAAGATATTCGTTTGACCTGTGATACTCCCATTGATTTTCAAAACACACAAGAGATATATACGGAGTTGGTCGAAGAACATCCGCACCCGACGATAGAAGATATAGTTGCTTATATAGACAGCCATCCGCAATATCTGCAGACTATGAAAGCGGAAATAGAAAAAAACAGTAAATAAATTTATGAAACACACTTATATAATCGGGGAAATCGGTCAGAACCACAATGGAGATGTAACCATTGCGAAACAATTGGTGAACATTGTGGCTAAGCCGGCACATGAAGATGTTTTTAATCTGGATTTGCCGGCAATGGACGCCGTGAAGTTGACCAAGCGCGATTTGAAAGAAGAGTTATCTGTTTCGCAAATGAACAGGCCTTACGATTCTCCCAACTCGTTCGGCAAAACATACGGTGAACATCGTGCTTTTCTTGAATTATCGGACGAGGAACATTTCGAAGTTTATCGCTATGCCAAGGAAAAGGGCTTGGACTTTGTGGAGACGTTGTGCGCAAAAGGGTGTCTTTCGATGTTGAAATTATTTACTCCGGATCGACTGAAAGTGGCAAGTCGCGATTTGACCAATTTACCTTTGTTGGCAGCGTTGGCGGAAACCAAAATACCCATTATCCTATCTACAGGCATGTCCGGGAAACAAGAATTGGATGAAGCTCTGGAGGTAATAACCAGATATCATTCCAATATAGCCATCTTGCATTGTGTGTCACAATATCCTACAGCACCGGATAATTTGAACTTACGGACAATAACCTATCTACAGAAACATTACGGCCAATATACAATCGGATTCTCTGACCATACTATAGGAATCGCGGCACCGATAGTTGCGATTGGAATGGGCGCAGAGATTATTGAAAAACATATAACTATTGACCGTTCCATGAAGGGAACAGACCAAGCCGGTTCTTTGGCTCCCGATGGAATACGGCGAATGGTTCGTGACATTCGTATCGCGGAGCATTGGTTAGGAGAAGAAAAACTGTATATTGACGAGAGTGTTTCGGGCTCGAAAGTAAAATTAGAGCGTTCCATTGCTTCCACGCGTGATTTAATGCCGGGAGAAGTGATTCGTGAAGATATGCTGCACATGCTTAGTCCGGGAGACGGCTATAAATGGCGTCAACTTCATGAAGTAGTAGGGCGAACGATAAAGAACAAAATTGCAGCCAATGAAATTATATATCCCAAAGACTTAGTATGAAAGCACCTAAATTGATATTGACAGATATAGACGGCGTTTGGACAGACGGCGGAATGTATTATGACCAAACAGGTAATGAGTGGAAAAAATTTAACACCTATGATAGTGCCGGTGTGCTGTTTGCACATAAATTGAATATTCCAGTAGGTATTATAACAGGAGAAACTACTGACATCGTTAATCATCGCGCTAATAAGTTGAAGGTGGATTATGTGTTGCAAGGAGTTAAAGACAAGTTGCAGGTAGTTAATGAACTGTGCGATAAATTAGGAATTTCGGTAGAAGAAGTGGCCTATATAGGGGATGATATTAACGACATACCATTACTTCAAGCCGTTGGTGTTTCTGCTACTCCGGTCTCTGCACCTATATATATTCAGTCTTACGCAAAAATGGTTATGACAAAGCGTGGAGGAGAAGGGTGTTTCCGTGAATTTGTGGAGCGAATCTTGTCTGTAGACGAACAGTTTATTAAAGCACATTTTTAATGAAACACATCTTTGGTGTATCCAGTCATCTTGCATTTTATTTGTGTCAGCGAATCATAGAACAAGATTCGTTGAAGAAAGACGATTGCATATTCTTTACTATAGACGGCTATACGATACCATCAGAGTATAAAAGTCAATATCTGAGTGTTGATATATATGAACGATTATCTCATACCCGAGGACGAATATTTGCAGGCCTGCGTTTTTGGCTCACAGCCAGGAATGTGGCAAACGTAGATAAGCTGATAGAGCAATGTATCGGGAATGATGATTATATATGGTACACTCAAATATGTTTCAATGATTTATGTAGTGTGATGGTTACAAATCCTCATTGCGTGGGGTACTACGTGATAGAAGACGGTTCTGGTTCATACTATATGGACAACACTCCTACTTTTCAAGGCTGGCAGGCTGTCGTGTATCATTGTTTTTTGAAACCGTTTTATCCGCGTATATACACACTCAAAAATCATTTTATAGAATCTAATCATCCTAAATTTAAAGGTTGTATCGCTTCCAACGAAATGTGTTTCCCATTTCACAAGAATTATCTTCGAGTGGTAGGGATTCCTTTCCAAAGCGTTCCTTTGGCAATAGTTCCGGATGCAATTATATCTATTGACCCGTTCTTCCGTTGGGGAATTACAGATGAGCAGGCATTTCAAATAATACGTCAACTGGCGACATTTGTTAATAATCAGAAGTATCAGCGCGTAGCTTATAAACTGCACCCTGCATTGCTATCGACCCAACAAACGGAACGCAATAAACTATACAATCAATGGATACATGAATATTTTACAGCCACTTTAGAGGAGTTGGCTCCGCAAGTAAGTTTGGAAAATACGCTCATGGCTCATACAAATTGTGACTTTTACACGGCAGTTTCAACAGTGGCTATTTATGCTCATGCAATGGGAGTTACTTGCTATACTTATTGTCCGTTAATTCGTCAGTATATAGATAAAAGAGTTCCTTTTATAGAGGATATGTGTACTCCTATTAATCCGGAATAATTATGATATCCTTTATTATTTGCACATATAATCGCGAGAAGTATATCTACGAGTGCTTAAGTCGGCTGGCTAAAAATAGCGAACAAGTGGGTTGGGAGATTGTGCTCGTGAATAATAACTCTACGGACCATACCGCAGAAGAGTGCAATCGGTTTGTGAAGGATTATAAGCCGACAAACTATCGCGATGTCGTTGAGACGCAGCAAGGACTATCGTTCGCTCGCAACAGAGGAATCGCTGAGGCTAAGGGAGAATGGCTGGTGTTCTTGGATGATGATGCGATGGTCGGGGAGGATTATATTGAGAATTTACAAAAACATTTGAAACAACATCCTGAAGCGGGCGCTTTCGGAGGACAGATAGAGCCGTTCTTTGAAGATGGCGAGCCGGAGTGGTACAGCAAATGGTCGATGGGATTTGTGAGTGCGATTGATCGAGGAAACAAGGTGCATGTTTTTCCAGACAACAAGTTCCCGATAGGAGCCAATATGGGTATTAAGCGTGAGGTGATAGAGAAGGTGGGGACGTTTAATACGGAGCTCGGCCGTACTGGCAATAACCTCTTAGCTGGCGAAGAGAAGGATCTCTTTAACCGTATTCGTAAGGCCGGCTATGAGATTCTCTATTTCCCGAATATCGGTGTAAAACATTGTATTCCCGGAAGAAGGACAACACACGAATTTGTAACTCGTTTGGCACATGGAGTAGGAGTCAGCGAACGTATACGCACACGCAATATAGGTTCACGCGCGTACGCGAAACGTTTATTTATGGAGATGATTAAATGGGGAGGAACGCTTGTGCTATGGTGTCAATATACAATAAAAGGACATCGTCCGAAAGGTGACATCCTTGTATTATTCCGTTATCATGTTACGAAAGGGTTATTATGAATAAGATAGCATTATTAATTATCTATAATCATCGGTACGATAAAAATATTGATAGATTAGAAAATTTGTATAAAGGCAAGTTTTCTCATATTTATCATATTATGCCTTTTTATGATGGAAATATTGAGAATGTTATTCCTGTTTATGAATCATCGTACCGTTTCCAATCGTATATAACACAGGCTTTTCAACATCTGAAAGACAAGGGCTTTACGCATTATTTCATTGTTGCAGATGATATGCTATTAAATCCGCAAATTAATGAAACAAATCTGGCGTATAGGTCATTTCGTAGGCTAGAATCGTTGTAACGTAAACAATATTAATCAGTTACAAGGCTCAAGCTAGCTTGAGCGCAAAAATGGCAAACGAAAATGCTCAATAGGTCAAAACGTAGGCTGAAATTTGCACAA